>NZ_JBFRCU010000039.1:0-62433 GCF_052113205.1 Inquilinus sp. YAF38
GGCGGCGACCGCGGGCCTCGCGCCGGCGGCCGACGCCGCGGCCGAGGCGGCGGCGCTGGAGGCGCTGGCCGACCACATCTGGGTCCAGGTGCGCGGCGCGCAGGGCTGGCAGGACCTCGATCCCGAGGCCCAGGTCCTGGGGCCGCTCGCCGCCGCGGAGATCCTGGACCCTGCGGCGCTGCCCGAGGAGCTGCGGCATGCCGTGGTGCTGCGGGTCGTGCTGGAGCTGCAGGACGCTGCCGGGCTGCACGAGGAGCAACTGCTGGAGTGGCAGGGCCACCCGCCCGAGCTGCTGGAGCAGGCCGTCGTGCTGGTGCACCTGCCGCGACGCATGGGCACGATCGAGCAGAGCTTCGGCGCGGCCGACTACCCGGCGCGGCTGGTCGCGGCGCTGGACGGCGAGACCGGCTGGGTCCCGGTGCTGCAGATCGGCCGGGAGCTGGTGAGCGACCGCCTGTTCACCCGCGACGGTGAGATCGCCGCGGCCGACCTCGCCCCCCTTGCCGGCGCGGGCAGCGCGATCGCCGGCCTTTCCGGCAGCCTCGACGCGGCCTTCGGCGGCCCGGAGGCGGCCGCGCCGGCCGAGCCGGCCGAGCCGGCGATCCCCACCGCCGAGTGGCTGGAGATCGAGGTCCGCGCCCCCGGCGCCGCGCCCGTCGTGCAGCGCCGGACGGTGTTCGACCYGCTGGGGCCAGCGGCGCGGCGCGCCGGCACGAAGCTGGCGCCGACGCAGGACCAACTGCGCGACCGCGCGGTGCACCTGCTCGGCCGCACCGAGGTGCTGATCGGCGGTGCCGCGCCCACGCCGCTGCTGCTGGCCCGGCTGACGGCGCAGGACCTGCCTGGGTTCATGGACAGCCTGCGGCGTCTGGCGGCGGCGCGCGATACGGCAGAGCTGGCAGCCGTGCCGCCGGCGCCGCCCTTGCCCTATGCCCTGCTGCGCTTCGCCAGCCAGCGCTTCCCCCGCAACGGCACGACGGCGCTGGCCTCGCCCAACGTCGTGCTGCACCACCTGCGCTACGCCTGGAACCCCGACGGGACCATTACCGAAGGCCTGGAGCTCGACATCGTCGGAAACCAGGTCACCGCCGGCGGCGACTGGTTCCAGCGTCGCCTGGCGCAGGGCGTCTCCGACACGGTGCTGGAGGGGCTGCTCTCGCTGGCTGCCGACGCGGCGCAGAACGCCGCCCGCTTCCACGCCGAGGACCTGGCGGCCGGCAAGTCCTGGACGCCGCTCGACGCCGCCCGCCTGGCGGCCGCGCCGCTGCCGCCCGACCTTGCCGCGCGCCTCGCCGCCGACCTGGAGGCCGGCTACCTCGTGATCGCTCCGGCCGACCTGCCGGCCGCGGCCGCCGCCGACCGCTTGGCCTGGTGGCGCATCGACCCGGCGAGCGGCACGGCGCTCGGCATGCTGAAGACCGGCGGCGGTGCCGAGCTGTTCGAGACGGTCTACACTTACGTGAACATCGCCAGCTGCGCGCTGAGCGGCTACGGCCTGATCTCGGCCGTCATCAACAAACGCATCGCCGACGCGGTGGTCGGCGCGCTGACCACGGGCATCTGCGTTTTCGGCATGGGGCTCGGTGCGGCCAACGCCCGCATCGGGGTGGCCAATCCCACCACCAAATACGTGGGCTACGTCCTCGACGCGATCGGCATGGCGATCGACGCCGGCAGCTACGCCCTCCCCTGATGAGCATCCGCCTTCGCCCGCTGCTCGTCGCCGGCCTGCTGCTCGCGGCTGCGCCGGCCTTGGCCTGCCAGCCGGAGAGCGAGCCTGAGACGGCGGTGCTGCTCGACGCCCGGACGCCGCTCTGTATCGCCGGGGCCGCCACGCCCGAGGACCAGGATCTGGCGCGCCTGACCCTCGGCAGCGCCGCCGGCGGGCTCTGGATCCTGACGGCCGAGGGCCTGCCCGGACAGGGCCTGGCCGCCGCGGTGGTCACCGAGGACGCAAACGGCGCACAGACGCCGCTGTGGCAAGGCAATGGCGCGCCGCTGGCCGCGTCGCCGCCGCTCTTCCTCGCGCCGGGCGACTACCTCCTCGGTGTCGCCGCGGCCGGCCAGCCGCTGGTCTACCGCCTGCGCCTCGAGCCCGGGCCGCCGCTGCCGGCGGCACTGCCGGTCGCGGCGGAGGGCTCGTTCAGCGGGCTGGTGACCGGCCAGGACGCCGAGGCGGTGCTCGATTGGACGCCGGGCCTGGCCGTCCCGGGCCGACTCTGGACCTTTACCGCGCAGCCCCCGCTCGGCAGCAGCGCCAGCCTGACACTGCTCGACGAGAGCGGCACGGCCATCGTGACGAGCGACGACCCCGACGGCGCCGGCGTCGTGCGGCTGCCCGACCTGGCGCTGGCCGACGGCCGCTACCGCCTGTCGCTCGGCAACTTGGCGGCGGGCCGGACCGTGCTGCTGGGCGCCACCGCCGAGGAGCGGCCGCCGAGCTTCGCCGCCGAGCCCGACGGCGCCCCGGCGCTCGCCAAGGCCATGGCGCCGGGCCAGGGCAGCAGCGGCCACCTGTCGGGCGGCRGCCTGTTCGAGGAGTGGGACTATTTCGCGCTCACGATCCCCCCGGAGCAGGGCACCCACCTCATCGATGCCGTGCTGACCGGGCCGGCCGGCGCGCCGCTGACGCTCTCTCTCCGCAACGAGGCCGACGAGGCGCTGGCCGAGCGCACGGGCAGCGGCGAGGTGGCGCTGCGCGGCCTCGCGCTGCCCCCGGGCCGGCATCTCTTCCGCGTCGCCGGCAAGCTGCCGCCCGACGCGACCTACGGGCTGCGGCTGGAGGCGGTCGGCAACCCGCCGGGCGACCAGGAGATCGAGCCGAACGATGCCGCGGCGGCGGCCACCCCGGCGCCGGCGGGCGGCAGCCTGGCGGGCAGCTTCGGCGACGCCGACCTCGACTATGTCGACCTCGGCGTCGAGGGCGGGCTGCAGCTCTGGGACTTCCAGGTCGCCGGCGAAGGCCTTGCCAGGATGACGCTCTATGACGGCGCCGGCAATCGCATCGTCGAGGCGGTGCCGGAAACGGCCACGCCGCTGGTGCGCCTCTCGCGCTTCCTGCTGCCGCCCGGGCATAACCTGGTACGCCTGGAGGGCTCGGGCGGCCGCTGGCTGCTGCGCGCCCGCCCACTCGGGCCGCCGGTCGCGGGGCTGGAGGTCGAACCGAACGATGACGAGACGCGGGCCACGACCCTGGCGCTCGGCCGGACGCAAAGCGGCGCGCTCGACCGGCCGGGCGACGTCGACGTCTACGCCTTCAAGCTCGCTGCCGAGCACCATGTCGTCATCGAGCTGACGGCGCCGCCCGACCTGCCGGTCAAGCTGACACTCGGCTGGGGCGGCGGGCAGAACCGCCTGCTGCAGACCGGCAGCGAGGGCGCGCCGGGCGCGCCGCAGCGGCTGGTCTGGGACGGCCTGCTGCCACCCGGCGATTTCCTGCTCTCGCTCACCGCCCCCACCGGCTTCCACCGCGACACCTACAGCCTGACGGTGCGGACGGCGTCCTTCTTCCTGCGGCCGGCCGACCGCGAGCCGAACGATGCCGCCTGGCAGGCCGGCCCGGCGGAGAACCCTCTGGCCGGCCATCTTCACGACGGCGACAACGACTGGTTCCGCCTGCCGGCGGAGCTGACCGGGCGCACGATCACCGCGCTGGAGGTGCCGTCGGGCGGACTCTCAGTGGCCCTCTACCGCGGCGAGACGCGGCTGGGCGAGGCCTGGCTCTACACGCCGGGCGAGACGGTCAGCGTCCCCGAGGCCGTCGGCGAGGGGCTGCTGCTGCGGGTCTACGGCAGCACGGGCGACTACCGGCTCGCGCTCGACGGACCGCCAGTTGCGGCGGCCGCCGCTCCGCCTCTCGACGCGGCCCTCCTGCTCGACGCCGGTGCCGTCGCCGCTTACGAACCCCGGGGCCAGCGCGTCACCGGCCGGCTCGTGCTGCACAGCCGCGCCGCGACCGATCTCGCCCTGAAGCTGCGGAGCTGGGTCGGCGACGAGCGCTGGCGGCTCGCCGGCCTGCCGGACAGCATCGCGCTGCCGGCCGGCGGGCGCGCCGAGATTCCCGTGACCCTGGAGGTGGCGCCGGATGCCTGGGACGGCCATGCGGTCGATGTCGAGGTGGCGCTCGGTGGCGACCGGCCGGTCGTGGCGCGTGCGGCGCTCGCGGTGCTGCCAGAGGTGTCGGCGGTCGCACCCTTCCGCGCCGCGGCCCTGCCGGGGCCGCTGCCGGGCGGCCTCGACCTGGCCTGGGCGGCGCTGGGCGGCAGCGTCGACCCGGCCTATGCCGGGCTGATCGACGGCATCGTCGACGCCGCCGGCGTGACCCTCTCGCCGGGCAGTGATCCGGTGATCGACCTCGCCGGTGACGCACCGCTGCCGGTGGCGGGCGTCAGCTTCCTGCTGCCGCCCGGCGTCACGCCGGGCAACCGCCTGGCCGAGGCTGCGGTCGAGCTCTCCGCGGACGGCGTCACCTTCGAGCGTGTGCTGCAGGTCCGCCTCTCGCCGCAGCTGCGCGAACAGGCCTTCGCCCTGCCGGTGCCACTGCCGGCCGTGGCCGCGCGCCTGGTGCCGCTCGCTGCCCAGGCCGGGCCGGACGCGGCGGCCATGGCGCTGGCCGAAGTCAAGATCATCGCCGCGCCCGATGCGTCGCTCGGCGACGCGGACTTGATGGCGCGGCCGCTCGGCGGCCATCTGGCCTGGCACCGCGGCTTCGGTCAGCAGATGCTGACCGGCGAGTCCGCCGCCTGGCCGGGCCAGAACCACGTCGCCGTCGCCAACCCGCGCGAGGGCGAGGTGGCCTGGGCGCTGGGCTTCCTGAACGGCCGCGCGGCGCGCATCGACCTGCTCGAGTGGCAGGCCTGGCCCGACCTCGCGCCCGAGGCGCAGATGCGGGCGGTGGAGGTGTCCGCCAGCAGTGCCGGACCGCTCGGGCCGTGGACGCCGCTCGGCCGCTGGGACGTGGGCGTGGCGCCCAGCTTCGTGCTGCCGGAGCCGGTCTGGGCGCGCGCGCTGGCCTTCCGCCTGGTCGAGCCGGCGGACGGCACCGCCACCATGCCGCAGGGCATCGTCGTGCACGAGGCGCCGGGGCCGAGCATCCTTGGCGAGTGGGGCGACATGAGCCGCGACGGCCCCTTCGAAGCCGCCGCACCGCCGCCGGCCGACGAAGCCGAGCCGCCGCCGGTCGGCAAGGCGCCGGCGGAGGCGACGCCGCTGGCGCTCGGCGCCGAGGCCTGGGGCCGCGTCCGCCGCGGCGCCGGCGAGGACTGGTACGCGCTGGAACTGCCGGCCGAGACCCGCTTGCTGCGCGTCCGCTTCCCGGAGGCGCCGGAGGCGGCCCTGACCCTGGTCGATGCTGCCGGCGCCGAGCGCGCGCTGGTGCCCGACCCGCGCCAGCCGCGTGAGCTGGTCGCCGCCGCCGGCCCTGGCCGCTGGCTGCTGCGCGTCGCCCAGCCGCCGCAGTCGATCGTCGTCGCCTGGGACACCAGCATCAGCGTCGCCCCCTTCTTCAAGACCATCGTGCGTCTCGTGCAGCAGCTCGCCTGGGAGCTGCGGCCGGAGCGCGAGGCGGTGAACCTGATGCCTTTCCGCGGCGAGGACAGCCAGCTCCTCCTGCCCGAATGGACGGGCGAGCCCGGCGCCGTCTACGGCGCGCTGCACGCCTACAGCTGGTACGACACCTCCAGCGATGCGGAGACGCCGCTGCTGGTCGCGGCGCAGGCGCTGCAGCAGCGGGTCGGCGCGCGGGCGGTGGTGGTCATCACCGATGCCTCGTTCGACCTCGTCTACCGGAACGAGCCGCTCTGGCAGGCCTTGGATTCGGGCCGCATCCGCGTCTTCGCGCTGCACCTGCCCGCCACGGTCGAGGCCGCCGCGGCGCGGGCGCAGGCCGACCTGCTGCAGGACTGGGCCGGGGCGAATGGCGGCTTCTATGCCCGCTTCGCCTCGCAGGGCGAGAGCGAGACCACCTTCCGCCGGCTGACCGCCTGGCTGGCGCGGCCGGCCGGCTACCGCTTCGTGGCGCTGGCGGACACCACGCCGCCGCCGCCGGGCCGCCTCTCGGTGCAGCTGGAGAAGAGCGCGGCCGGCGCGGCCGGGGCCGCCGCCGCGGGCCTCAGCGTGGAGCTGGTGCTCGACGCCTCGGGCTCCATGCGGAGCCGCATGGGCGGCAAGCTGCGCATCGACGTGGCCAAGGAGGTGCTGGCCGAACTGGGCGGCAGCCTGTTGCCCGAGGGCACGACGGTGGCACTGCGCGCCTTCGGCCACCGCCGCGGGCTCGGCTGCAAGAGCGAGCTGGTGCTGCCGCCCGCACCCCTGGAGCGCACCGGCTTCCTTGCCGCGGTCGCCAAGCTGACCGCCGTCTCCAACGCCAAGACCGCGCTTGCCGAATCGATCCGCAACGCCGGGGCCGATCTGGCGGCGACGGAGGGCAGTCGCGTCATCGTACTGGTGACCGACGGCGACGAGACCTGCAACGGCGATCCGGCCGCCGAGGTGGCCGCGCTGGCCGCGCAGGGCATCGACGTGCGGCTCAACGTCGTCGGCTTCGCCGTTGCCGACGCAGGCCTTCGGCAGAAGCTGGAGGCTTGGGCCACGGCCGGCGGCGGCGCCTATTTCGACGCCGCCGACGAGGCCGCGCTCGCCGCCGCGCTGGAGGGCGCCGTGGGCCGGCCGCTCACGGTCTACGACGCGGCCGGCGCCGAGGTCGCCCGCGGCCTGGTCGGCGGCGCGCCGCTCGAGCTGCCGGCCGGCCGCTATCGCGTGCGCATCGGTGAGGCCGAGTACGAGACTGAGGTGCCGCCGGGCGAGGAGGTCGTGCTGACCGTCGCGCCGGGGTAAATGAAACGCGCGTCCATAGCCCTCTCCTTACAGGGGTCGCTGCAAGGACTGTCCGTAGGTGTGCCCTCAAACTGGACTCGATCGTTCTCAAGCTTTGCAACGCGCTCGGCGAGCCAGGCCCGGGCCGCGGCGTCCTGGCATTTGGGGCAGTGGCGGTTGCGGCAGGGGTTGTAGCTGACCGCCAGGTGCCGGCGGTCGTCGCAGCGCGCGACGTGCCCGCCGAGCACGGCGGTGCGGCGGGCCTCGATGGCCGACATGACCTTGAGCTGGCCGACGCTCAGGTGCCCGGGCGTGGCGGAAGCCTCGCCATGAAGGCGCAGGATGTCGGCCACCTCCAGGGATGGCCGCGGCACGGGACTGCTCAGGCCGGCGGCGGCCTGAGATAGACGAGCGGCTCTTGACCGCACCGAGGGTCTTCAGCGCCACCCGGGTGTAGAGCTCGTATTCTCAGGCGACCTGCCGCGCCGGGGCCTTGCGCAGTCGGGCCCGGAGATGCGGGCAGGTGCCGCATTCGGCGATCTCCGGCAGTCGGTAGCGCAGGCAGCACAGCCGGCGCCAGCGCTTGGCCTCGCCATCCTCCTCGATCGTCTGGATCGGGTCGAACAGCGGGTTCGGCGTGCCGTCCGGCCGCTTGCGGCTGGACAGCAGCCGGCCGGCCTCGACCGCCGGGCCGCCCTGGGCCAGTGGGTGGGTCGCGATCTCGCCCAGGATCCAGTCCAGATAGACCGCGGCGTTGTTCCAGTACAGGCGCGGCGCCACCCGTGTGTGCTGCGCCCAGGCGGCGATGAAGGGATCGAGATGTCCTCCGATCAGCCGGTCGAGCCGGCGAAATACGTCCGGCTTGTCCTCGGCTTCACCGTCATGTGCCATGCGGAAGGCGATCGGCTGGCCCTCCGGCGCCCGGATCACCCCGACTTCCGCCAGGGCGATCGGGAAACGGCGGCCCAGCAGCAGGCTGGCCGCCATCACCGGTGGCAGCAGCCGGGCGAAGTACCATTGCGACCAAAACGAGGCGACGGCGCGCCGGTCGGCCCCGGGATACTGGCCGGCATAGGCGTCCAGCACCCGGTCGATCGCCGCCGGGTCGAGCAGGCTGGGGCCGGGCAGGGCGGGGCGCTCGTCGTCCGGCAGCACCACCGCGTCGCCGCAATGGGCCAGGTCGCCGGTGAAAATCGGCCGCAGGATCTCGATCATCGCCATTGATCAGGAATGCGTGTCATTTGCAACTGGCTATCGCAATCGGACGGCGATCGCAATCGCCGCGATGTCGGGGCTGTCGGTCAGCGGCGGCGGAGGAGGTCGCGCCCGTCCAGCGTCACATTGGCGTCGGGGTCCAGCCGTCGCTCCTCGATCCGCAACTCGGCCGCTCGCTCGATGCCGGCGCGGTGATGGTGATAGATCTCGACCGCCTCGGCCGGCGTCGGGCGGTGCCCGAGCAGCGAGCGCAGCGCCGCCGCCGGCAGGAACACTCGGCCGGCATAGTCGCCGACCTCGACCCCGAACTCGACCGCCTGGCGCGTCTCGTTCCATTCGGCGTCGTCGGGGAAGGTGAAGATCGGGCGGGTCATGGCGCCTTCTACCAGCCCGCGGCGCGGCACGGCAACGGCAGGCAGAGCTACTTCGCGGTCAGGAAATTGATGACATCGCCGTTGAATTCCTTCGGGTTCTGCAGCATGCCGAAATGGCTGACATTCGGCAGGATGTGCAGCTCGGCGCCGGGGATGGTGCGCGCCAGATACTCCGTGTGCTCGCGCTTGATGCCCTCGTCGTATTCGCCGTCGGCGATCGCGGTGCGCACCTTGATGCCGCGCAGCTGGTCGGCGGTGAAGTCGGGCTGAGTGGCCCACATCTGCGAGATCTGCTGCAGGAAGCCGTCATACTGGTCCGGCGTCTTGGACAGCTTCTGGTATTCGGCGCCGGCGCGCTCGATGAAAGCGGCGAAGGTCGGATTCTTGTCGAAATCCGGCTTGAGCCCCGTCAGGTCGGAATTCGCGCCATAGGCGTAGACGCGGTTCAGCCGCTCCGGATGGTGGATGCTGATGTCGAGGCCGATGATGCCGCCGTCGCTCCAGCCGACCAGATCGGCCTTCGGGATCTTCAGATGGTCCAGCAGCGCCAGCACGTCGGACGACATCAGGTCGTAGCTGTAGGGCTGGGCCGAGCGGGTGCTGCGGCCATGGCCGCGGCTGTCGGCCACGATCACCTGGAAGTGGTGTGCCACCAGGTCGGGGATCAGATAGTTCCAGTAGTCGGAGTTCGACAGCCCGCCATGCAGCAGGATCACCGGCTGCCCCTTGCCGTAGACGGCGTAGTACATCTGGATGTCGTTGACCGGGGCCATGCCGCTGCTGTCGGCCTTCGGCGCCGGGCCCAGGGCCGGCAGGGTCTGCCATACCTCGGCGGCCTGCACCTGGGTGGTGGCCGCCGGCACCAGCAGGGCCGGGACTGCCAAGCCGAGGCCGACGGCGACCACCGCGCACCGCAGAACGCTTCCTATAGATCGGCGCATGTCCATTCCTCTGACGCTGGTGTGAATTCGCGGATATTCCAGCGAGAGGATGATGCTAGCACCGGACCTCGGCGCAGGGCGATGTCCGCAAGGTTGCCGTTGCAATCTGGGCGAGGCCGTCAGCCGGCCTTCGGCGCCAAGGCCTGGATCGCCTGCATCCCGCTTTCGAGGAAACGGTCCGACAGGGCTTCGTCGGCGGCGCCGCGGGCCAGGATCAGGGCGCCGACCATCGCGGCCACTGCCTGCGCCGCCGCCGCCCGGTCGCCGCCATCGGCCTCGATCGCCTCCTCGGCCAACGCCAGGAGACCGTTCAGCCCTTGCGTGTACTCGGCCCGGGTCGCGGCCGGATGGCGCGCGATCTCCGGCCCGATCGCAGCGGCGACGCAGCCCTGGCCCGGATGGTCGCGATGGGCCGGCGACAGATAGGTCTCGGCCAGCGCCGCCAGCTTCTCGCCGGGCGGCCGGCTTTCGACGAGCCGTCGCAGGCGGGCCTGGCTCTCGCCGAAGCCCTCGGCGCAGGCGGCGGCCACCAGCGCCTCCTTCGATGGGAAATGGGCGTAAAAGCCGCCATGGGTCAGCCCCGCATCGGCCATCAGCGCGGCGACGCCCACCGCCTCCACCCCATCCTCGCGGAATCGTCTGGCGGCGGTGCGGATGATCCGCTCCCGGGTCTCCTGCTTATGATCCTTGCTGTAGCGCATGCCGGCCTCCGGTCTCCCCGCATTGCCTTCTTAAATGATGCTTATCATATTGTGAGCATCATCTCACTGTCCAAGGGGCTGTCCATGTCCGCCGAAGATCCCGTCGTGATCGTCGGGTCCGCCCGCACGCCGCTCGGCCGCTTCCGCGGCGTGCTGGTGCCGCTGGCCGCGCCGCAGCTCGGTGCCGCCGCGATCGCCGCCGCCTTGGCCCGGGCCGGCGTCGCGCCGGCGCAGGTCGACGAGGCCCTGGTCGGCTGCGTGCTGCCGGCGGGGCAGGGTCAGGCCCCGGCGCGCCAAGCGGCCCGCGCCGCCGGCCTGCCCGATTCGGTCGGGGCCACGACCGTGAACAAGGTCTGCGGTTCCGGCATGAAGGCGACGATGCTGGGCCGCGACCTGATCGCCGCTGGCTCCGCCGACATCGTCGTCGCCGGCGGCATGGAGAGCATGTCGAACGCGCCCTGGCTGCTGCCGGGGGTGCGCGACGGGCTGCGCTTCGGCCATGGCCGGATCTTCGACCATGCGGCGCTGGACGGGCTCGAGGACGCCTATGACAAGGGCCGGGCGATGGGCGATTTCGGCGAGGCCACGGCCGCCCGCTACGGCTTCAGCCGCGACGACCAGGATTCCTATGCCATGACCTCGCTGCGCCGGGCCCAGGCGGCGATCGCGGAGGGCGCCTTCGTCGCCGAGATCGTGCCAGTCTCGGTGCCGGGCAAAGGTGGCGCGGTCGAGATTGCGGTCGACGAGAACCCGCAGGCGCTGTCGGCCGACAAGATCCCGAAGCTGAAGCCGGCCTTCCGCCCGGACGGCACCATCACCGCCGCCAGCTCCAGCGCCAATGCCGACGGCGCCGCAGCGCTGGTCCTGGCCCGCCGGTCGGTCGCCGACCGTCTGGGCCTGCCGGGGCTGGCGACAATCCGCGCTCATGCTACCCATTCCCAAGCACCGGAATGGTTCACCACCGCGCCGATCGGGGCGATCCGCACGCTGCTCGACCGGGTCGGCTGGCGGGCCGGCGAGGTCGACCTGTTTGAGATCAACGAGGCCTTCGCCTGCGTGGTGATGGCGGCGATGCGCGACCTCGACCTGCCGCATGACAAGGTCAACATCCATGGCGGCGCCTGCGCCCTCGGCCATCCGATCGGCGCCACCGGCGCCCGGCTGACCGTTACGCTGCTGGCGGCGATGCAGCGCCACGGCCTGCGCCGCGGCATCGCCGCGCTGTGCATCGGCGGCGGCGAGGCGACGGCGATCGCGATCGAGAGACCTCAGCCGGCGTAACGGATGGCGCCGAGCCCGTCCGGCCCGATGCGGCGCAGGCCGATCTTCTCGGCCACCCGCATCGAGGCTGCGTTGTCGGGATGGATGTCGGCGACCACTGTGACGCCCAACGCGTCGCGGGCATGGGCCAGCACCGGCGCCGCGGCCTCGGTGGCGTAGCCATGGCCCCAGCTCGCTCGGGTGAAGCGCCAGCCGATCTCGATCTCGGTGCCGTCGAGCGGAATCAGCAGCACCCAGCCGAGGAACGTCGCCTCCGGCGCCCGGGTCCGCACGGTCCAATAGCCCAGCCCGGCTGGATAGGCGGCGGTGATCCGCGCCTCGACGAAGGCGCGATGCGCCGCCGGGTCGGCCCAGGGCCCGTCGACATAGCGCACCACCTCCGGATCGCGGTCCATGGCCAGGCAGTCCGGCAGGTCGGCCATGGTCCGCGGCCGCAGCACCAGCCGCGGCGTCTCGAAGGACGGCAGCACCGCTTCTACCGCGGCAGCGCCTTGGTCTGGCCCGGCGCGATGCCGCCCAGCTGGGTCAGCAGCGCCGGATAGCTCGGGTCGGTCGGCAGCACGATGCGGTGCGATGCCCCGGCCCGAGCCGCGCTGACCGGGCCGAAGCTCAGCACGATCGCGGCGTCCGGGCGCATCGTCGCCGTGTCGCCGCCCTGGGCGGGCATCGGCGGCGGCAATGGGCGCGCGAAGGCGGGGGCAGGCGCCGGAGTGTAGACGGTGCCCGGCGGGACTGAGTCCACGATCACCGGCGCCGCGCCCTGGATCACCAGCGGGCGGGACGGCGCCACCGGGTTCGCCGGCAGCGGAAGTATCGGCTGTGGCACCGGGAACGGGGGCGCCACCCGGGGTGCGGTGAACGGCGACTCTGCCTGCGGCGTCACCGGCGTGGTCGGGGCAATCAGCACCTGCCGCGGCCGTGGCGGCGGCAGAAACTGCGGCTGCGGCCGAAACTGCGGCTGCGGCCGAAACTGCAGCGAGGGCGGCACCAGGCTCGGCGCCGCGGGACCGTTCGGCAGCGCCACCGGGGTCGCCAGCGGCCGCAGCGCACCTGGCCCGTCAGGCTGCAGGCCGCCCGGGCCGCCGACCAGCCGGGCATCGAAAAACGACGGCGCGGCCGCGCCGCAGGGGACGAACAGGTCGACCGGCGTGCCGATCGCCAGCCGGCCGGGACTGTCGGGATAGGTCCCGATCACGCCGGTGCCGACCCGGCACGACCCGCCGCCCGCAAGGGTGGTGGCGTTGACCTGGAGCTGGACATGATAGGCGGGAATCTGCGCCTGCGCCGGCAGCGCGAGCCCGAATGCAGCGACCAGAAGAAGCGAAGGTTTCATCGTCGCACATCCTCCGAAGCCAAGCGGCCACTATGCCCTGTCCGGCGGGGCGGCGGAAGCGGAGCGAGGCTGGTCAGCCGGCGCTGCGCTGCCGATAGGCCCAGACCGAGGCCGGCGGGATGTTGGCCGGGACGAAGCCGACGCGGCGTCCAGCGAGGCCCAGCTTGTCGCGGGGCAGCGGCGAGGAGAGGGCGTAGGTGTAGAGCACGACCTGCCGCCCCTTCGGCATCACCGAATAGGCCGAATCGAGGATCGCCTTCTGCTCCTCCAGCGTCAGCAGCAGCATCGGGATGCCGCACACCGTGGTGCCGACCTTGCCGACCACCTCGGGCGGCAGGATCTCGGCCAGGCGCCGGGCGTCGCCCTCGATCACATGGATGCCCGGGAAGATGTCGCGCAGATGCTGGGCCATCTCCGGGTTGATCTCCAGCACATACAGACGATCGGCCGGAACGCCGCGCTCCAGGATGCCGCGGGTGATCGCCCCGGTGCCGCCGCCCAGCTCGATCACATATTCGTCGGGCGCGCGCACGATCTCCTGGGTCAGCCGGCGCTTCAGGGCGGGCGAGGACGGCGCCACCGATCCCACCTCGCGGGGGTTGGCGAGCCAGCGGCGGAAGAACAGCCAGGGGTTCATGTCTGGCCGGTCCTGGCCGGCTTTACGGTCGGTCATCGAGCAACGGGTCCTTGCGACGTCGAACGGATGGAGGCGTCGGATCCTCCGGGCGACGAACGCTTGATGCTCCGTTCCGCCGCCGATCGCAAGATCATCGCAGGGGATTCTGGTAAGGATCGTCGCGGCTGCGTGTTGCAGCGGTAGCCGTTTTCGCGGTGCCTGACATCGTGCCGTAGCGGGCCTCGCGCATGCCGGCACGCTGGATCGGGTGCGGATCCCCGACCGACGGACGGTGACAGCCCCCGTCACGCGCTGCAGTCATGCCGTGGCCGCCGGGCAGGTTGCTGTTGACGGCGCCCGCGCTGGGGACAGATATGGAACCCCGCTCAGCAGCCTGCGCAACAGTCGGTATCCTCCTTCATGACGGACACAACTTTCGGCTCGGCCACGCCGGCCGCCGCCAATTCCACCGGCCGGATCGTGATGGCCAGCCTGGTCGGCACCGCCATCGAGTTCTACGACTTCTACATCTACGGCACGGCCGCGGCCCTGGTGTTCGGGCCGGTGTTCTTCCCGCAGGAATCGGAGGCGGCACAGCTGCTGGCTGCCTTCGCCACCTTCGCCATCGCCTTCGTCGCCCGGCCGGTCGGGTCGGCCCTGCTCGGCCATTTCGGCGACCGGGTCGGCCGCAAGGCGACGCTGGTGGCGTCGTTGTTGCTGATGGGCGTCTCGACCATGCTGATCGGCGTGCTGCCCGGCTATGCTTCGATCGGCTGGCTGGCGCCGGCGCTGCTGTGCCTGATGCGCTTCGGCCAGGGCCTCGGCCTCGGCGGCGAATGGGGCGGTGCGGCCCTGCTGGCGGTGGAGAACGCCCCGGCCGGCAAGCGCGGCTGGTTCGGCATGTTCCCGCAGCTCGGCGCCCCGATCGGCTTCCTCGCCGCCAATGGCCTGTTCCTGCTGCTGGCGCTGGGGCTGGATGACGACCAGTTCCGGGCCTGGGGCTGGCGCGTGCCGTTCCTGCTCAGCGCGGTGCTGGTGGCGGTCGGCCTCTATGTCCGGCTGAAGCTGGTCGAGACGCCGGTGTTCCGCGAGGCGATGAAGCGGCAGGAGCGGGTGCGCGTGCCGATCGGCGAGGTGCTGACCCGCTATACCCGGGTCACCATCCTCGGCACGCTGGCGATGGTGTCCTGCTACGCCCTGTTCTACATCACCACGGTGTTCTCGCTCGGCTACGGCACCAAGGCGCTCGGCTATTCGCGCCAGACCTTCCTCGGGCTGGAATGCTTCGCCATCATCTTCCTCGGCCTCGGCATCCCGCTCTCCTCCTGGCTCAGCGACCGCATCGGGCGGCGCCCGGTGCTGATCGCCGGCGGCATCCTGACGGCGCTGTTCGGCTTTGCCCTGGCGCCGCTGCTGGGCAGCGGCTCGATGCTGCTGGTCACCCTGTTCCTCTGCCTCGGGCTGTTCCTGATGGGGCTGATCTTCGGCCCGATGGGCGCCTTCCTGCCGGAGCTGTTCCCGACCAGGGTGCGCTACACCGGGGCGTCGCTGACCTACAATCTGGCCGGGATTCTCGGCGCGTCGCTGGCGCCCTACATCGCCCAGACCCTGGTCGATCGGGGCGGGCTCGGCTGGGTCGGCGGCTATATCAGCATCGCCGCGGTGATCAGCCTGGTCGCGGTTTGGCTGATCCGCGAGACCCATGACCGTGACCTGACGAGGGTGGACCGCTGACAGGTGCGAGAGACTCGCCCCCGCCTCTTGGCGCGAATATCACAAAACTGTAATCTTCGCCTTAAACCCTCGGTTGCCCGGGCGTCGCATTTCGGCGTGCGCGGTCGGCCGGGGGCGGGACGGGGGATTGCGGGTTGCGGTATCGGGATCGCCTGTGGCGAGAGGTCTGGCGAGTGCTGCGGAACCATCGCCGGCAGGGCGCGTGGCGGGGCCGCAATGTGCTGCGGCGCCTGCTGGCGAAGCGGTTCGGCGCGCTGCCGCCGGGTGATGGTCGCTGGACGATTTCCCGCGAGATGTGGTCGACCGAGGCGCTGGCGCGGCACGGCAACGGGCGCCACGACCGGACCGAGCCCTGGGGGCTGCAAGGACCGGTGCTGATGGCCCGCCGGTCCGGCGAATTCTGGGTGATCGACGGATCGAACCGCATCAACCACTGGGCCGCGGCCGGCGACACCAGCCGGCACGAGGTGCTGGTGATCGACCTCGACCGCCTGGTCGAGCCGCGTGGCTTCGGCCCGGCATGGTGGACGATCGGCCGGGCCGCCGGCGTCGCCTTGCCCTGGCTGCTCGTCGCCGCGGATTCACCGCTGCTCTGAGCCCGGTGCGCCATCGCAATGTCGGGAGCCGGGGCGCTGGATGGCCACGCCCCTGCGGGGCTCGCCATGACGATTTTTGAGAGCGGCGCCGGTTCCAACACCGTCATGGCGAGCGAAGCGTGTCCATCCGGTCGCGCCGCCGGAGCAAGCCCGACCGTCCTGGACGGCGTTGCCGAGAGCTGCTTGCGCTAGAAGAACGCGGCGAGGAACGCCGCCGTCTCGTCCGAGAGGCCGACGATCTTGTCAGTGGCCTGGCGGTAGAACTTGAAATTGAGCTCGGTCTCGGGCCGGCCGTCGGTCCAGTCGGTGAAGGGCTCGAGCTCGAGCTCGCGCCGCCCCAGCGGCCGTTTGGCGAGCGCGGCGCGCCGGATGGTGACGCTCACGCGGGGCGTCTGCCGGGCGAGGCCGGGCACCTTCGCGATCGCTTCGGCGGCGGTGACGACACCGCGAGCGACCAAGCCGCGCCCGCCATGGGTCTCGCTGGCGAACAGGAACACGGTGTCGCCCGCGGCGATGTGCTTGCCGCCATACATCGTCTTCTGCGCAGTGAAGACGAAGGTCTCCGCCTGTGGATCGCGGATCTCGGTCTTGATCGCGTAGTCCATGCGTCGCCGGACCCCCGATCACTCGTGCCGGTGGCCGTACAGCGCCTCCGGGTCCTGCAGCACCGGCAGGTCGGTGTGCCAGGCGCCGTCGCGCGCGACCCGGAAGAAGCAGCTGCGCCGGCCGGTGTGGCACGCGACGCCGGTCTGGTCGATCCGCAGCAGCACCGCATCGCCGTCGCAGTCCAGCCGCAGCTCGACCAGGTGCTGCACCTGGCCGGAGGTGTCGCCCTTGCGCCACAGCGCCTGCCGCGAGCGCGACCAGTAGCAGACCCGGCCGGTGGCCAGCGTCTCCGCCAGCGCGTCGCGGTTCATCCAGGCCAGCATCAGGATTTCGCCGCTGTCGTGCTGCTGGGCGATGGCGGGGACCAGCCCGTCGGCGTCGAAGCGGACCTCGCCGAGCAGCGTTTCCGCGCTCATGTCGCCGCCCGCAGCCGGTCGAGGCCGGCCTCCAGATCGGCAATCAGGTCGGCCGGGTCCTCCAGCCCGACATGCAGGCGGACGCCGGGACCCTCGGCCTGCCAGGTGGTGGCGGTGCGGATCTTCTCCGGATGGGTCGGCAGGATCAGGCTCTCATAGCCGCCCCAGCTGGCGCCCATCTGGAACAGCTCCATGCCGTCCAGCATCGCCGCCACCTGGGTGCCTGAAGCCGGCTGCAGCACGATCGCGAACAGGCCGGAGGCGCCGGTGAAGTCGCGCCGCCACAGCGTATGGCCGGGGTCCTGCGGCAGAGCCGGGTACAGCACGCGCGACACCTCGGGCCGGGCCTGCAGCCAGCGTGCGATCTCCAGCGCGTTCTCCTGGTGCTGGCGCAGCCGCACCCCCATGGTGCGCAGGCCGCGCTGGGCGAGGTACAGGTCGTCCGGCCCAGCGCAGTGGCCAGAGGTCACGGCGAAGTTCTTGAGCGTCTGCCAGACCCGCTTCTCGCGGGCGCCGACGATGCCCATCATCGCGTCGGAATGGCCGACCATGTATTTGGTGGCGGCATGGACGGTGACGTCGACGCCATGGCCGAAAGCGTCGAAGCCGAGCGGCGTGGCCCAGGTGTTGTCGAGCGCGGTCAGGATGCCGCGGGCCCGGGCGGCGGCCGCGATCGCCGGCACGTCCTGCACCTCGAAGGTCAGCGAGCCCGGGGATTCGAGATAGACCAGCCGAGTGTTGCCGCGGAACAGCGCCTCAATGCCGGCGCCGATCAGCGGGTCGTAGTATTCGACCTCCACGCCGAAGCGGCTCAGCACCGCATCGGCATAGCGCCGGGTCGGGCCGTAGGCGCTGTCGGTGACCAGCACATGGTCGCCGGCCTTGACGAAGGCGGTCAGCGCGACATTGACCGCGGCGAGGCCGGAGGAGACGGCGATGGCGCCGTAGCCGCCCTCCAGCGCCGTGACCGCATCCTCGAAGGCTTCGCTGGTCGGCGTGCCGACGCGGCCATAGCTGTAGACGCCGTGCTCGAAGCCGGCATGCGCCTCGTCCATCGCCGCCACCGTCGGCCACAGCACGGTCGAGCTGTGATAGACGGGCGGGTTGACCATGCCGTGATTCTCGCGGGGGTGGCGGCCGGCATGGGCGAGGATGGTGGCGGGGCGGCGGGACTTGGACATGGCGGTCGCTGTCTTCGATGTCGGTTTTGTCAGCCATCGTAACTGACAGGGCCGACATCTTTCGACCAGCCGGCCGGGCCGGTCAAACCCGATCGGCGCAGGGCCGGCCCTCGCGCCTATGTCAGCGGCCTTCGAGATCGACTCTTCGGCTCTCTTCGTCATGGTGAGGAGGCGAAGCCGACGTGGCCATCCAGGAGGCCGCTGCCTCTGGATGTCAAACTGTCATGCCTGGGCTTGACCCAAGGCTGTCCGGCTAAGCTTTTTGGGTTGCAGATCTAAGCGCTGAACTAAACTTTTATTGTCATTGCCGGGCTTGGCTCGGCAATCCAGGGGCCGCGGAGAGCGGCTCTGAAAGCCCCTGGATCCTCGGGTCAAGCCCGAGGATGACAATTAAATAGAATATTTACCTGAGATAAACACGCTTTAGTTGCGATTTTTTCTCAACCGGACATTCGCGGGTCAAGCCCGGCAATGACAATAAAGTTTAGCTTGTGGGGCCCGGCGCCATCGCTACTCCACATGCTGCTCGATCACCTCGAGGAAGGCGCCGGCGTAGCGCAGCAGCTTGGCCTGGCCGACGCCGGGGACGGTGGCGAACTCCGTCATCGAGCGCGGCTTGGCATGGGCCAGCTCGGTCAGGGTCGCGTCGTGGAAGATGACGTAAGGCGGCACGCCCTGCTCGCGCGCCAGCTCCAGCCGTCGGGCCCGCAGCGCCTGGAACAGCGAAGCCTCGGCCGGATCGCTCGGCAGCGCCCGCACGGAGCGGCCGCCCGTCTTGCCCGCCGACTTGCCGCGCGCCGTCCGCTTCACCGCCTCGCGCCGCAGATGGATCTCCTTCTCGCCGCGCAGCACCTCGCGGCAGTCGGGCGCCAGGTGCAGCCCGCCATGGCCCTCGGTGTCGACGATCAACAGGCCGGCGGCCACCAGCTGCCGGAACACCGACTTCCACTCCGCCTTCGACAGGTCGCGGCCGATGCCCCAGGTGCTGAGCTTGTCATGGCCGAGCTGGCGGGTCCGGTCGGTCTCTGTGCCGGTCAGCACGTCGATGACATGGCCGACGCCGAAGCGCTGGCCGGTGCGGTAGACGCAGGACAGCGCCTTGCGCGCCAGCTCGGTGCCGTCGAAGGACTCGACCGGCTCCAGGCAGGTGTCGCAATTGCCGCAGGGCTGCGGCAGCACATCGGAGAAATATTCCAGCAGCACCTGGCGGCGGCAGCGCACCGTCTCGCAATAGCCGAGCAAGGCATCCAGCTTCTGCCGGTCGATCTGCTTCTGCCGCTCCGGCGCGTCCGATTCGGCGATCAGCCCCTGGATTTTGCCGACATCCTGGATGCCGTAGGCCAGCCAGGCGTCCGACGGCAGCCCGTCGCGGCCGGCGCGGCCGGTCTCCTGGTAGTAGGCCTCCAGGCTCTTCGGCAGGTCGAGATGGGCGACGAAGCGGACGTCCGGCTTGTCGATGCCCATGCCGAAGGCGATGGTCGCGACCATGACCACGCCGTCCTCCTTGAGGAAGCGGTCCTGGTTCCGGGCCCGGACCTCGCGGTCCAGCCCGGCATGATAGGGCAGGGCCTCGATGCCCTCGCCGCGCAGCCACTCGGCCGTGGCCTCGACCTTGATGCGCGACAGGCAGTAGACGATGCCGGCCTCGTTTGGGTGCTCGCCGCGGATGAAGGACAGCAGCTGGGCCTTGGGATTGTCCTTCGGCACGATGCGGTAGCGGATGTTCGGCCGGTCGAAGCCGGCGACGAAGATGCGGCCGTTCTGCAGCTTCAGCCGCTCGGCGATGTCGCGCCGGGTCGGGCCGTCGGCGGTGGCGGTCAGGGCGATGCGCGGCACGCCCGGATAGCGCGTCGCCAGCGTGTCCAGCTGCAGGTATTCCGGGCGGAAGTCGTGGCCCCATTGCGACACGCAATGCGCCTCGTCGATCGCGAACAGCGCCAGCTTGCAATCGTCGAGCATGTCGAGCAGCCCGTCGGTCAGCAGCCGCTCGGGCGAGACATACAGCAGGTCCAGCTCGCCCGCCCGCATCGCCCGGGCGATGTTGCGCGATTCGCCGGGCGGCAGCGACGAGTGCAGCGCCGCGGCGCGGACGCCGAGCTGGCGCAGCGTCTCGACCTGGTCCTGCATCAGCGCGATCAGCGGCGACACCACGACGCCGAGCCCCGGCCGCACCAGCGCCGGCACCTGGTAGCACAGCGACTTGCCGCCGCCGGTCGGCATCAGCACCAGCGCGTCGCCGCCGGAAATCACCTGGGCCACGATCTCGGCCTGCTCGCCGCGGAAGGCGGAGTAGCCGAAGACGTCGTGCAGGACTGTGAGGGGGTCGAGGGACATCCCCCGCTTATAGCGGGCAGCGGCCCCGAACCAAATACCCGATTGCAGCCGCTGCTAGACCACAACAGATTGTGGTCGGTCGGCTTCGTCGCATCCAGGCCTGGAGGGTCAGGCGGGCGCCAGATCCGGGCTGGCCGGCGCCTCCGCCGGCACCTTGCGGCGGCGCGCGATCAGCAGGATGGCGAAGCCGACGATCGTGGTCAGCACCGGCAGTATGTACATGATCGGCAGCAGCTGCAGCGAATCGCGGGCCACGCCGGCGACGCTCATCGTGGTCGCCTGCACCGCGACCACGCCGACGGCGGCGATCAGGATGCGGCGGCTCAGGCCGCGGCGGTTGTAGTCGCCGCTCAACAGGACGCCGAGGCAGAGCACCACATAAGCGAAGGGCAGCAGCGGGTCGGTGATGCGCTTGTGCCCCTCCATCACCAGCCGGCCGTAGTTCCGCATGTCGCGGGGCGAATTCGGGTCGGGGTGCAGCAGGTCGGGCAGGAACCGCTCCGACGGAGCACGGTAGCTGCGGGCCAGATCCTCGACGCCGGGGGTGTTCAGCGGCACGGTGTAGCTGTCGAAGGCGACCGGGTCGACCTTGCCGGTCTTGCGGTCGAGCTGCTGGATCACGCCCTTCAGGGCCACGATCCGCGGCCCGTCCTCGCTGTCCTCGACATAGCCGCGGTCGGCGATGATGGTGATCGGCTGGTCCGCGTTGTCGGTGCTGTGCACCAGGATGCCGCTCAGGTCGCCGGTCACCGGGTTGCGGTCGCGCACGAACACGGTCTTGTTGTCGCCGATCGCGTTGAACTCGCCGGTCTGCAGGAAGGCGGCCGAGACGTCCGACTGGGCCATCGCCGTCAGGTCGCGGAACTCGCGGTTGGCCACCGGCCAGAAATACAAGGTCATGCTGTAGCTGAGGCCGGTGATCAGCACGCCCATCACCAGGCCGGGCAGGGCCAGCCGCATCTGGCCGATGCCGGCGCCGCGCATGACCAGCAGCTCGCCGTCCGACAGCATCCGGTTGTAGACGATCAGGCAGGCGGCCACGACGCCGACCGGCAGCACCGCGATCAGGAACTCCGGCATCGACAGGAAGACGAGCTCGAGGAACAGCCCGACCCCGACGCCGCCGTCGACGATCAGCTGGATCAGCCGCATCGAGGTGGTGAGCATGATCGCGAAGACCAGGATCACCGTGGCAAGGACCGTGGCGACCGCGATCTGGCGGAAGATGTAGCGGCTGAGAAGCGACATGGCGGGACCGTATACACGAGCTGTGATGCGTCGGCCATGTTGCCAAGCGTCGCGACGGTGATCCAGAATGCCGCGTGCGAAAAGCACGACAAATCAAGGCGCGGCCGATCCTGCCGTGCCGTCTGAGGAAACCCAGGGAAGCTTCTGACAATGCTCAAGAATATTGATCCGATCATCACCCCGGATCTGCTCAATGTGCTGGCCGGCATGGGGCATGGCGACGATCTGGTGATCTGCGACACCAACTTCCCGTCGCGATCGGTGGCGCAGCACACCATGGTCAAGGCGCCGATCGAGCTGCCGAATGTCAGCGCCGCGCGGGCGGTGCGGGCGATCCTGTCGCTGATGCCGCTCGACAGCTTCGTCGACCATCCGGCACGGCGGATGGAAGTGGTGGGCCAGCCGGACGAGATCCCGGAGGTACAGCGCGAGGTCCAGGCCGAGATCGACCGGGCCGAGGGCCGGTCCTGGCCGATGGGATCGGTCGAGCGCTTCGCCTTCTACGAGGACGCCAAGAAGGCCTATGCCGTGGTCCGGGCCGGGGAGGGGCGGTTCTACGGCTGCTTCCTGCTGAAGATGGGCGTGATCCCGCCGAAGTAGGAACCGACCCATGACCCCGCCGAAGATCGCCGTTCAGGGCGTGTTCGTCGCCGATCTCGCCTTCCGCGCCGCCCGGCTTCCGGTGATGGGCGAGACCCTGCTGTCCAACGGCTTCAAGCTCGGCCCGGGCGGCAAGGGCTCGAACCAGTCGGTCGCCGCGGCCCGGGCCGGCGCCGACGTCGCCTTCATCACCAAGCTGGGCACCGACCCGTTCGGCCAGATGGCGCGCGGCCTCTATGCCGCCGAGGGGATCGACGCGACCCATGTGCTGGCCGATCCGGAGCGGCCGACCGGTGCCGCCTTCATCTTCATCGACGGCAAGACCGGCGAGAACGCCATCATCATCGAGCCGGGGGCCGCGGCGGCGCTGACCGAGGCCGAGATGGAGGCTGCGGCGCCGGCCATCGCTGCGGCGCGCGTCTTCGTCGCCCAGCTCGAGCTGCCGCTGCCGGTGGTGCGCCGCGGGCTGCAGATCGCCCGGCGGCACGGCGTGACCACGATCCTGAACCCGGCTCCGGCCGCGACCCTGCCGGACGATTTCTACCCGCTGATCGACTACCTGACCCCGAACGAAACCGAGGCCGAAAGCCTGGTGGATTTCGCCGTCGACAGCGGCCAGGAGGCGGCGCGGGCGGCGGCGGTGCTGCTGGACAAGGGCGTCGGCACGGTGATCGTCACCCTCGGGGCCAAGGGCGCCCTGCTCAAGAGCCGGTCGGAGACGGCGCATGTCCCGGCCTTCTCGGCGGGGGAAGTGGTCGAGACCGCCGGGGCGGGCGACGCCTTCAACGGCGGCTTCGCCCTGGCCCTGGCAGAAGGCCGGCCGGTGGCCGAGGCGGTCCGCTTCGGCTGCGCCGTCGCCGGCCTCTCGGTGACCCGCCCCGGCACGGCGCCGTCGATGCCGCGGCGCGACGAGATCGAGGCGCTGCTCCGCCGGTCCTGACGCGACGAGAGATGGAGGCCGCTCGCCAATCATGTCCCCCTGACCGCACAGGGTGGGAAGCGGCTACAGCGCATGGCATTCGGCCGCTGGGTGCGGCGGTGCTTCCGTCGGCTGGGACAAGTGTCGCAATCCTCTGGCATTATGGGATCGATTTGAGTCAAGTTGACCCATCATTCGCAGCTATTTGAACCAATTAATTTGCGTGGCCGCCGGCCTTCGATCCGCACCGACGGTCATCCGAGGCGGATGCCAACGGCACAGGATGCACCATGCCCACCTTCAATGGGACCGCGGGCGACGACAATCTCGTCGGAACGAATTTTCCCGCCCCGTCCGGAAACGACATCATCAACGGGTTCGAGGGCAACGACACGCTTTCGGGCCTCAACGGATCCGACACGCTCAGAGGGGGAATCGGCATCGATCATCTGATCGGCGGCGCCGGCGATGACTGGCTGTCGGCCGATCCGTTCAAGTCCGACGGGTCGCCGGAAGACGACGGCGACGTGATCGAGGGCGGCGCCGGCATCGACACGCTATCTTACGCCATCATCACCGGAACCGCCGGGGTCACGGTCGACCTGGCCGCCGGCACCGCCGCCGGCGGGGCGATTGTGAGCGGGATCGAGAAGGTCACGGGTTCGAACAATGCCGACACGCTGATCGGGGATGCCGGCCGCAACACCCTCACCGGCGGCTGGGGCGAGGATGTGCTGAATGGCGCAGCCGGCGACGACACGCTCCTTGGTTTTGCCGGCCACGATACGCTGGATGGTGGCGACGGCAACGACTGGCTCGATGGCGGCTTCGGCCTCAACGCGTACGACAACCAACAAGACACGCTGAAAGGCGGCAGCGGCGACGACATGCTGGTCGACAGGGTCGACACGCGGCAATCGTTGGACGTGCTGGACTATCTGGATGGCGGCGAAGGAAGCGATACGGCGAACTACGACTATAGCTATACCGGCCTGGGCGGCCTTGTGATCGATCTGACCGCCGGCACGGTCAACGGCGCGGTCCGGCTGACCAGCATCGAGAATGTCCGCGGGTCGGACATCTCCGACATCATCACCGGAAACGACGATGCAAACAGCCTGTTCGGCCGGGGTAGCAACGACACGCTCAATGGTGGTGCCGGCGACGACAGGCTCTCGGGCGGGGAGGGCAACGACGTGCTCCGCGGTGGCGACGGCAACGACCAGCTCGAAGGCGGCGACGGGACGGATGAGCTCCACGGCGGAGCCGGCGACGACGTGCTCTACGATGGCCCGAGTGGGGCACTCCTGGACGGGGGCATCGGCACCGATACCGCCGACTACCACCTGCGCTCCTCGGCCATCTATCTCGACCTGCAGACCGTTGGATCGATCGAGAATCTGGTCGGCACCAACCTCGACTTCGATACCTTGATCGGCAATGGCGTCAGCAATGCCCTTTATGGCCTCGCCGGCGCCGATGACCTGCGCGGCGGCGGCGGCAACGACACGCTCCGCGGTGGGTCAGGGGCCGACACGCTCGACGGCGGCGCCGGCATCGACAGCACCAGCTACTATGACAGCGCCATCGACGTGGTCGTCGACCTCGCGGCCGGCACCGGCACGGGCGGCGACGCCGCGGGCGACACCCTCGTCGGCATCGAGAACGTCACAGGCAGCCAGGGCAGCGACACGCTGATCGGGACCGCCGGCGCCAACATCCTGGCCGGCTGGGGCGGCAATGACACGCTCCGCGGCGGCGCCGGCGCGGACAAATTGGACGGCGGCACCGGCGCCGATACCGCCAGCTACTATACCAGCGCGACCGGGGTCATGGTCGACCTTGCCGCCGGCACCGCATCCGGCGGCGACGCCCAGGGCGACGTCCTGATCGGCATCGAGACCGTCACCGGCAGCAATCTGGGCAACGACACGCTCATCGGAAATGCCGGCGCCAACACCCTGGCCGGCTGGGGCGGCAGCGACGTGCTCCGCGGCGGGGCCGGGGCGGACACGCTGGACGGCGGCAACGGCACTGACACCGCCAGCTGGTACACCAGCGCGGCCGGGGTCATGGTCGATCTCGCCGCCGGCACCGCMTCGRGCGGCGACGCCCAGGGCGACACCCTGATCGGGATCGAGAACCTCACCGGCAGCAACCTGGGCCATGACAGCCTCGGCGGAAACGCCGGCGCCAACACCCTGGCCGGCTGGGGCGGCGACGACGTGCTCCGCGGCGGTGCGGGTGCCGACCGGCTCGATGGCGGCGCCGGCAGCGACACCGCCAGCTATTACACCGGGGCGGCCGGGGTGACGGTCAATCTCGTGACCGGCACGGGATCAGGGGGCGATGCCCAGGGCGACACCCTGGTGTCGATCGAGAACGTCACCGGCTCGACCGGCGCCGACCAGATCACCGGCAACGCCGCGGCCAATGCGCTGAACGGCTGGGCCGGGCAGGACGTGCTGCGGGGCGGTGGCGGCGGCGACCGCTTCGTCTTCACCACCGCCGGCGACAGCAAGGTCGGGGCGGCCGACCGGATCACCGATTTCAGCCACGCCCAGGGCGACCGCGTCGACTTGTCAGCGATCGATGCCAACAGCGGCGCTGCCGGCAACCAGGCCTTCAGCTTCATCGGCAGCGGCGCCTTCACCCATCATGCCGGCGAATTGCGTTATGCGGTCTCCGGCGGCGTCACCACCATCGCCGGCGACATCAACGGCGACGGCGCCGCCGACTTCCACATCCAGCTCACCGGCGCCATCGGCCTCGTCGCCGGCGATTTCGTGCTGTAGCGCCCGGCCGCGCCGACAGTCAGGCCGATGCCAATACCAACAGGAGAGGAACCATCATGCCCACCTTCAATGGAACCGCGGGAAACGACACTCTCATCGGCACGAATTTCCCCGCCCCGGATGGCAACGACACCATCAACGGCCTCGCCGGCAACGACACGCTTTCGGGCCTGAATGGATCCGACGTGCTCAGGGCAGGCACGGGCATCGACCACCTGATCGGCGGCGCCGGCGACGACGTGCTGTCGGTCGATCCGTTCAAATCCGACGGCACGCTGGACGACGGGCCCGGCGACGTCATCGAGGGCGGTGCCGGCGTCGACACGATGTACTACACCTCCATCAGCGGAACCAGCGGGGTGACGGTGAACCTGGCCACGGGCACCGGCTCCGGCGGGGCAACGCTGAGCGGGATCGAGAACGTCGTCGGGTCGAACTATGACGATTCGCTGACCGGGGATGCCGGCAACAACCTGCTCGAGGGCGGCAACGGTGACGATACTCTGATCGGCGGCGCCGGCAACGACCTGCTCCGCGGCGGGGCAGGGCTCGATCAGCTCGACGGCGGCGCCGGCATCGACACCGTGGAAGCTGTGGGCACGATCGATCTTGCCGCCGGCACGATCAACGGCGTGGTCTGCCTGACCGGCATCGAGAACGTTCACGGCGGGGGCAGCATCACCGGAAACGCCGAAGCCAATAGTCTGACGGGCGTCAGCAACAGCAACGACACGCTCCACGGTGCCGCCGGCAACGACAGGCTCGACGGCGGCGGCGGTTCCGACAGCCTCTATGGCGATGCCGGCAACGACGTTCTCCTGTCTTCCGGCCTCGCATTCGGTGTCGCTGTCCCCGTCCTGATGGACGGCGGCGCCGGCACCGACACCGTCGACTACAGCGGCTATCTCCGGTCCATCTATCTCAACCTGCAGACCGGCCTCGGCATCGACGGCGACCGGACGGTGACGCTGGTGTCGATCGAGAACCTGATCGGCACTGTTTACAACTTCGACACCCTGATCGGCGATGACGGCAACAACGTCATCGATGGACTCGGCGGCGGCGACGATCTGCAAGGCGGCGGCGGCGATGACCTGATCCGCGGCTGGGCGGCCGGCAATCAGCTGGACGGTGGCGCCGGCATCGACACCGCCACCTATTACAACAGGGGCAGCAGCGGCGTGGTCGTCGATCTTGCCGCCGGCACCGCATTGGGCGCCGTCAACGATACCCTGGCATCGATCGAGAACGTCACCGGCAGCGGCCAGGGCAATGACACGCTGAGCGGGGATGCCGGCGCGAACGTCCTGGCCGGCTGGGGCGGCAACGACCTGCTCCGCGGCAGGGCCGGCGCGGACCGGCTGGACGGCGGCGTCGGCACGGATACCGCCAGCTACGATGAGGGCACTGTCGGCATAGCCATCGACCTGGCGGCCGGAACCGCATCCGGCGGTAGCGCCCAGGGTGACGTCCTGGTGTCGATCGAGAACGTCGCCGGCAGCCAGGGCGACGACACGCTCTTCGGCAATGCCGGCGCCAATCTCCTGGACGGCAATGCCGGCGACGATTTGCTCCGCGGCGGGGCGGGCGCGGACCGGCTGATCGGCGGCGACGGCAGCGACACCGCCAGCTATGCCGAGGGCACCGCCGGCGTGATCATCGACCTCGCGGCCGGAACCGGGTCCGGCGGCAATGCCCAGGGCGACATCCTGCAACAGGTCGAGAATGTCGACGGCAGCCACGGCAACGACACCCTCGCCGGCAACGCCGGCGCTAATGCGCTGGCCGGCTTGGGCGGCGACGACGTGCTTCGCGGCGGCGCCGGGGCCGACCGCCTCGACGGCGGCGCCGGCGTCGATACCGTCAGCTATTACACCGGCAGCGCCGGGATCGTCGTGGACCTGTCCACCGGCGCGGCCAGCGGCGGCGACGCCCAGGGCGACACCCTGACCGGGATCGAGAACCTCTCCGGCAGCCAGGGCGCCGACACCCTGACCGGCGATGGCGGCGTCAACATGCTGCAGGGCTGGAATGGCAATGACGTGCTTCAGGGCGGTGCCGGGGCCGATCGCCTCGATGGCGGCGCCGGCTACGACACGGCCCGCTACGACACCGGCAATATCGGGGTCACGATCGATCTCGCCGCCGGCACCAGTAGCGGCGGCGACGCCCAGGGCGATGTCCTCGTCTCGATCGAGAATGTCGACGGCACCCAGGGCGACGACCAGCTCACCGGCAACGCCGTCGCCAACGTGCTGCGGGGCCTGGGCGGGGACGATGTGCTTCAGGGCGGCGGCGCCGCCGACCGCCTCGACGGCGGCGCCGGCATCGATACCGTCAGCTACGTCACCAACAGCACATCGGTCACGGTCAATCTGTCGGCCGGCAACGGCGACGGCGACACCCTCGTTTCGATCGAGAACGTGGTCGGCAGCCAGGGCTACGACACACTCAACGGCGATGCCGGTGCCAATCGGCTGGACGGCCAGGGCGGCGATGACGTGCTCCGTGGCGGAGCGGGTGCCGACCAACTGATCGGCGGCGCCGGCATCGACACCGCCAGTTACTTCACCAGCGCCGGGGTGACGGTCGACCTCGCGGCCGGCACCGGGTCGGGCGGCGACGCCCAGGGCGACACCCTGATCGGCATCGAGAACCTTAGCGGCAGCAACGGCGGCAACGACACGCTCAGCGGAGATGCCGGTGACAACCGGCTGACTGGCCAGGGGGGCAACGACGTGCTCCGCGGCGGGGCGGGTACCGATATACTGGACGGCGACGGCGGCTACTACGGCACCGACCGCTTCGTCTTTTCCGCCACGTCGGACAGCGCGGTCGGAGCCGATGCCGACCTGATCACCGATTTCAGCCACGTCGAAGGGGACAAGATCGACCTGGCGGCGATCGACGCCGACACCGGCGTCGCTGGCGATCAGGCCTTCAGCTTCATCGGCCGCGGCCTCTTCACCGGCGTCGCCGGGCAACTGCGCTATGACGAGGTCGGCGCCCGCACCATCATCTCCGGCGACGTCGACGGCGACGGCGTCGCGGATTTCGACATCCAACTCATCAACGGCTACTACAGCGTCAGCCCCGTCGCCGCCGACTTCGTGCTGTAGCGCCCGGCCGCGCCGCCGCTCGGGCCGAGCCGCAATCCAACGGGAGGGAAACCATCATGGCCGTCATCAACGGGACACCGGGCGACGATGACTTCAGCGGAACGGGCGGCAGCGACACCATCAACGGCCTCGGGGGCAACGACATCCTCTCGGGCCTGGGCGGCGGCGATATCCTGAACGGCGGAATCGGTGACGACATGCTCGACGGCGGTGTCCACGCCGACACCCTGAGCGGCGGCGTCGGTGACGACACGCTCGACGGCGGCAGCGACGCAGACACCCTCGATGGCGGGACGGGCATCGACCATCTGATCGGCGGCGAAGGCAACGACCGGCTGTTGGCCGATCCATCCCTGCCCGAAGCCGACATGTTCGACGGCGGTGCGGGAGGCGCTGACATCCTGTCGTATGCAGGCGCCAACGCAGCCGCCGGGGTCATGGTCGACCTGGCAGCGGGCACCGCCTCAGGCGGGGCGACGGCGAGCGGGATCGAAATCGTCGAAGGGACGAACCGTGCCGACACGCTGACGGGGGATGCCGGCCGCAACACCCTGTACGGCTTCGATGGTGGCGATGTGCTGAACGGTGGCGGTGGCGACGACACGCTCTATGGCGGCCTCAGTATGGACACCGTATCGGGTGGCGACGGCAACGACGTGTTGAGCGACGGCATCGCCTGGGCCACCGACAGCGCAGTGCTGGACCGGCTGGACGGCGGTGCCGGCAACGACACCGCAGATTATTACTACACCTATTATGGCTTAACGGTCGATTTGGTCGCAGGTACGACCAACGGCCAGGCTCGGCTGACCAGCATCGAGAATGTCAACGGGGGGACAGCCTCCGACACCATCAGCGGAAACGCCGATGCCAACAGTCTGATCGGCAACGGCGGCAACGACACGCTTCGCGGTGCTGCCGGCAACGACAGGCTCGAAGGCGGTGGCGGACGTGACAATCTCTACGGCGACGCCGGCGATGACATCCTCTACGACTCCACGATCGGAGAGGGATTCCAGGAAATCATGGATGGCGGCGCCGGCACCGACACCGCCGATTTCCGCCGGCACTTCCAGAACGTCTATCTCGACCTGGAGAACGGCATCGGCGGCACCGGCAGCGTGGCGCTGGTGTCGATCGAGAACCTGGTCGGCACCATCTTCTCTCTCGACACCTTGATCGGCGACGGCGGCAGCAACGCTCTCTACGGCCTCAACGGTGACGATGCCCTGCGTGGGGGCGGCGGTGACGACGTGCTCCGCGGCGGCCAGGGGGCCGATCAGCTGGATGGCGGCACCGGCAACGACAGCGCCAGCTATTACGACAGCGCGACCGGGGTGGTCGTCGACCTGACCGCCGGAAGCGGATCGACCGGCGACGCCCAGGGCGACACCCTGGTCGGCATCGAGAACGTCACTGGCAGCAACCAGGGCAGCGACACGTTGACCGGGAATGCCGGCGCCAACATCCTGGCCGGCTGGGGCGGCAACGATCTGCTCCGCGGCGGCGCCGGGGCCGACACGCTCGACGGCGGCGTCGGCGTCGACACCGCCACCTATTACAGCGACACGGTGGGCGTAACGGTCGACCTGGCCGCCGGCATCGGCACCGGCGGCAACGCGCAGGGCGACAGCTTCGTCGGCATCGAGAACGTTAATGGCAGTCAGGCCAACGACACGCTGGGCGGGACCGCCGGAGCCAACACCCTGGCCGGCTGGGGCGGCAGCGATGTGCTCCGCGGCGGGGCTGGTGCCGACACGCTCGACGGCGGCGCCGGAACCGACACCGCCAGCTATTACACGAGCGCGGCCGGGGGCACGGTCGACCTCGCCGCTGGCACTGCCTCGGGCGGCGACGCCCAGGGCGACACCCTGATCGGGATCGAGAACCTCACCGGCAGCAACCTGGGCCATGACAGCCTCGGCGGAAACGCCGGCGCCAACACCCTGGCCGGCTGGGGCGGCGACGACGTGCTCCGCGGCGGTGCGGGTGCCGACCGGCTCGATGGCGGCGCCGGCAGCGACACAGCGAGCTACTACACCGGCGCCGCCGGGGTGACGGTCAACCTCGCGACCGGCACCGGCGCTGGCGGCGATGCCCAGGGCGATACCCTGGTGTCGATCGAGAACGTCAACGGCTCGACCGGCGCCGACCAGATCACCGGCAACGCCGCGGCCAATGCGCTGAACGGCTGGGCCGGGCAGGACGTGCTGCGGGGCGGTGGCGGCGGCGACCGTTTCGTCTTCTCCGCCGCCTCGCACAGCACGGTCGGGGCGGCCGACCGGATCACCGATTTCAGCCACGCCCAGGGCGATCGCGTCGACTTGTCAGCGATCGATGCCAACAGCGGCGCTGCCGGCAACCAGGCCTTCAGCTTCATCGGCATCGGCGCCTTCACCCATCACGCCGGCGAGCTGCGTTACGCCGTCTCCGGCGGCGTCACCACCATCGCCGGCGACCTCAACGGCGACGGCGTCTCCGACTTCCACATCCAGCTCACCGGCGCCATCGGCCTCGTCGCCGCCGATTTCGTCCTGTAGCGCCCGGCGCCCGATCGATGGCGGGATCCACGGTCGGGGCTGGTGCTGCAACCGCGCGAGCTTCCCGACACTCGGACACCGTCATTGAGACGGAACCGATAACGGGTCATCCTGGGTATGCGAGTTCGGGAAATGCCCGCTCCGATGGGTCAGGAGGCCCGATGATTGTCATCGCCAGCCGGCTTCGAGGCTCGCGATGACGGTGCTTTGATGTGGCCAAGTCTGATTATCATTTTGTGAAAAATAAAATATAAATATCCAAGAATAACTGCATCAATTGATGAGTGGTGATTCCTGTTTACCTGCATAAATTCTTATTCTCCCCCGAAATACATGCTAGCCTTGGCAGCAGAGGCTACCTGAAGGAGGTGATCGCCGAGTTCCAGGACATCGGCGTCGCCGTGTCGCAGCTCGACGCCCTGATCTCGCTGGCCGGGTCGCTCGAGGAGGTCGCGGAGACATCGGCGCAGGTGTTCACCGATCTGCACGGCGCGATCCGCGACATCAACGACATTCGGGTCGGCACCTCCGGTGCGGACACGATCGACGGCTGGCGCGGCGACGACCAGCTCGACGGCGGCGCCGGCAAGGACGAGCTCTCCGGCGGCACCGGCGACGATGTCCTGATCGGCGGTGCCGGTACCGACGCCATGACCGGCGGCGGCGGTGCTGACACCTTCCGCTTCGCCGCCGCATCGGAATCGGCGGCGGGGGTCGGCCGGGACTTCGTCTTCGACTTCATCCATGTCGAGGGCGACAAGATCGACCTGGCCGGCATCGACGCGAACACCCGGGTCCTCGGCAACCAGGCCTTCCACAACGTCGCGGGCGAACTGCGCTTCTCCGGCAGCATCCTGGCCGGCGACACCAACGGCGACGGCCGGGCGGATTTCGAGGTCTTCGTCCGGATGCACGGTGCCCTGGTGGCAGGCGACTTCGTGCTCTGACCGGTTTCCCGATCCCAACGGCCGCGCGACATCCATCGCCGCGCGGCCTTTTTCATAGGCGCTGCGCATCAGCGACCCAGTTGATTTCCGCGGCCCGGACGCCTATCTCATTCCTTATGAGAACACCGTGGACGAAGCCGTTGGCGGCGCATCGAACGCCGCTTCACGCCCGGGGCTGCTGACCGCGGGGGCGATGCCCCCCAAAGGTCGGGCCGCCCCGTTGTCCCGTTCTCGTCTCCGTCGCCTCTCGCGACCCTTTTCCCAGCCTCACCAGAATTCCCGTCCCGGTCGCCCCGATGCGCCGGGCCGCACACGAACCCTCCGGGCACGACCCCGGAGTGGCCGATCAGAAGAAAGGAAGTCGGCATGTCCCGCAGCAGCCTGCCCAAGCGTCCGGAGATCCACGTCACCGCCGGCGATTACGATCGCCTGGCGGCGCTGGCCGACGCCGCGGCGGACGCCTTCCCCGCGGTCGCCGATTTCCTGGCGGACGAGCTTGATCGCGCCCAGATCATTGAGGCGGCCGCGGCCAAGGGCGTGGTCCAGATGCACTCGACCGTCACCTATCGCGACGCCGCCAGCGGCGAGGAGCACACCGTCACCCTGGTGTATCCGGAGGAGGCCGACATCGGGGCTGGCCGGCTGTCGGTGCTGACCCCGGTCGGCGTGGCGCTGATCGGCCTGCGCAAGGGCCAGACAATCACCTGGATCACCCCCTCCGGCAAGCCGCGCAACCTGACCGTGATGCGGGTCGAGCCGGCCGTGCGCCCGGCTGCCGCCTGACCGCGGGCTAGCCTGGATATCTCACACTGGTCGGGTGGGAGGTGGAGCGGGCTGCAGCATAACAGGCGCTATTGTGGCGGGCGCACGGATCTGAGTTAAACTGTTGCAGTACGACAATTTTCTCAGACACCGTGCCCCGGTGCACCCCTCTCCCGCGATCTACAGATTGGGGGCGGGTCACCCGCTGCGCCACCTAGCGGCATACGGCAGCACGAACATGTACAGGCCGGTGAACAGCAGCAGGAACAGCGGCAGCAGCGGCGAATACACTATCCATGCGGGAGGCTCCCCCAGCCCCATGGCGATGAAGTTGGCGGCGACCGTCACCGTGAACGCGATGGACAGCCAGCGGTGAATCTGCCGGATCCACACACTCAAGGAAGCCTCCTGTCGAAGTCGAGCGGATCGGGAGGCGATGGTCTCAATCCTGGCGCACCAGGATTTGCTCCAGCTTAGCCAGGAACTGCTGCCATCCGGCCTTGGCGCCGCCAGAGGCCTGTTTCTGATCGGGCCGGAAGCCGGACTGCTCCATGCGCAGCTGTGTTCCGGCGCTGGTCGGGGTGAGGGTCCAGACCACCACGCTTTTCAGAGCATAGGCCGGATCGTCATGCGCGAAGTCCCAGCTATAGGACAGCGTCCGGTTCGGCTCGACCGCGAGGACCTTGCAGTCCAGCACGCCGCCCCAGTCGCCGCGGAGATTGAAGCGATGTCCGACGACCGGGCTGAAGTCGTTTTTCATCAGCCATTCCTCAATCAGGTGCGGCTGCGTCAGCGCGCGCCAGATCTTTTCCGGCGGGTGGGGGATCTCGCGTTCGACGACCACGGAGCGGATTTCGGTCGCGGTTTCGGTCATTGGTCCATCCTTTTCAGCAGGTCTTCGAGGCCGTCGAACCGGCTTTCCCAGAAGCCGGCCATCTGGCTGGTCCAGTCGATCAGCGGGGCCAGGGCGCCGAGCTGTGCGCTGTAATGCGTCTGGCGGCCGTCGGGACGGTCGCGCACCAGCCCCGCCTGCTTCAACACGCCGAGATGCTTCGAAACCGCCGGCTGCGAGATCCCGGCGCGGGCGGTCAGAGCCCCGACCGTCAGCTCTCCCTCGCGGCACAACCGCTCGAAGAGAGCCCGCCGGCTCGGATCGGCAAGCGTCCTGAACAGCACGTCATGGGTGTTCGACATTGGAACGTATAACTCAGTGGCTATGAATTTACTTATAACCAACGAGCTATATGAGTCAAGCGTGGTTGCGAAGCGCCACCGCAATTCGACTGAACCGAAAAAGGGGATGCGCGGCCGGCAGCGCCGCGCATCCCCATCACCGGACGCGATCTTCAGTCTAGGAGGGGACAAGACAGTGGCCGTTAGGAGCGGTCTGTCGCGGTCCGGTTTCTCGGGCAAACCGCCGAGACGGATCGACCTGATGCCTCAGAAGGCCAGGTTGATGCCGGTCAGCAGGTTGGCGTTCTCGAAATCCTTGCCCTCGCGGAAGTTCTGCTTCTCGTAGATCACTTCCGCATAGGTGTTTAGGCCCGGCGCGAGTGTGTAGGTCAGGTTCACGCCGGCGATGTGGTTGTCGGACAGGTTCGTGGCGCCGGTGTCGGGCTGAGTCAGGCCGTTGTTGTTGCCGGCCCAGGTATAGGCATAGGACACCGAGGTCAGGAACGGACCCCACTGGTAGCTCAGATCGCCGATAACCGTGTCCACCGACTTGCTGGTCAGGTACAGGGTGGAATAGTGGGTCCAGTTCACGCTGGCGGYGATACCGCCCGACTTGACCCGGCCGCCGAGGGTGTAGGCCTCGAGGTCGTGATGCTCTGGGTTGTTGTCGGTGGAGACGCCGTTGCCGTAGGCGGCCGTGGCGGCGAGGCGCAGGTCGGTGCCGCCGCCGATGTCGCCGTCCCAGCCAAGGCCGCCGGTGACGACGTTCTCGTACAGCGTGCTGCTGTCGTTGACCAGGTCATTGCGGCCGCCGGGGCCGGCATGGGTCGAGCCGCCCACGACCGGGGTGAAGTCGACGCCGAAGCTGAAGCCGCTGATCGTCGGCGAGGTGTATTTGATGCGCGTGTCGTCGTTCGCCAGCCCGCCGAGATAGGTGGCATCGATCGAGTAGAAATTGCCGCCGCCCAGCGGGAAGTCGCCGTCCAGCAGGTCGCCGAAATCCATGCCGCCCGCGCCCACGGCACCGGCCAGCTCGTCATGGGCGTAGACATAGCCGAAATCGTCGGCGACGGTCGGCCCGTCACCGAAGGTGATGGTGCCGAAGTCTCCCTTCACATAGACATAGGTCCGGTCGACCTGGACGCCGTCCCGCCGGTTGACCGAGTCGAAGCGGATGCGGCCGCCATATTCCAGCCCGGAGTCAGTGACGTTCTTGACGTCGAACTGCAGCCGCGCATTGGTCTGGAAGTCGTAGTCTCGGTCGAATTGGGAGTGGTCGGTGTCGGTCAGCACCAGCGCCGACTGCGCCGCGACGAATCCGGTGATCTTCAACTGCAGACCGGACGTTACATTCGCATCGGCCGCCGACGCCGGCATCGCTCCGATCAACGCGGCAGCGGCCAGTGCCGTGCCCCCCAGCAATACCTGCTTCATTCTGCCTCCCTCTACCCGCACCGATGCGGGGCAATTCACTCGAGATGCCCGCCTGACGGCCGGGCTCTGTGGTGTCGAAGGCACACTCGATGGGGCTGGGTGGCCGCTTGCTCGGTGCCTGAGACAAAGGGACCGTAAGCGGCCGCAAAAAGGTAACATACATACAAAAATGTATACTTCCTTGTAACGGCGATCTGTTGCCGGCAGGCCACATCGCCGCCAGCAGTGACGGTGCAAGAGCGGGACGATGGATGGAGAGAATCTAGGGGCGGCTTGCCGGTCCCGATGACCTCGGTCGCAGCGGTCAAGTCACATCCGGCATCCTGGCCCGGGAGCGAGCAGACGGCTTAGCCGGTCGTTTCCTCGCCGTCCCAGTACTGCCGCAGCCCCGACATGTCGAAGATGTCATCCCGCGTGCGCAGGGCGCCGACAGCCATCTTGTTCGAATCCGGGTAGACGCAGACCTCGTTCGGGTTGTGCTCGCCGATCATCAGATAGCTGCAGGGGCCGGGGCCGCTGTTCAGGAAGGAGTGGCCAACCTTCCGGCCGGCGGGGAAGCAGACATAGTCGCCCGCCGTCAGCTCGTATCGCTCGTCGCCGAGGATGAGCGTCACCTGGCCTTCGAGGATCAGGGCGTGCTCCTCCTCCAGCATGTGGTAGTGGGTCGGGCACAGGCGCATTCCCGGCGCCGGCGCTTCGATCAGCATGCCGACGTGATAATTCGGTCCGACGGCAGCCTCGGTGAGATGCTTCGAGCGACCGCCGAACCGCGTACTTCCAGGCAGGCCCTCATCACGCCATGTCAGCTGATGCGAGGAGATCGGCCCCTTCGGCGTTGCGGGCGGCTCGGACCCCACGGCATCGGCGGGTGGGGCGACGCCGGGCGGCAGGCCGGTGTCCTCGCCGTCCCAATAAGCGCGGGTCGCCGCCAGGTCGAGTATCATCCGCCGTCCCAGGGGCCGCACCAGCACCTTGTCGGTGTCGGTGTAGACGCAGATCTCGTTCGGGTTGCGCTCGCCCACCACCACATAGCGGCAGACGGCATGGCCGGTGTTGACCAGGCAGTGCCCGGCCTTCTGCCCGGCCGGGTAGCAGATATAGTCGCCGGTCTTCATCTCATAGCTGTCGGCGCCGAGGCGCGCGGTGACCGTGCCTTCGAGGATGTAGACATGCTCCTCCTCGAAGATGTGGTAGTGCGCCGGCACGCTCTGCTTGCCCGGCCCCAGCTCCTCGATGGCGACGCCGACATGGTAGTCGTTGCCGAGCACGGCGCGGGTCAAGTGCCGGTAGCGCGTGGTGAAGCGCGGGATGTCGGACCATTCCTCCCACGGCACGTCGTTGGACGAGATCGGCCTGGCCGGCGCGGCGGTCTCGTTGGCCATGTGTCTGCTCCCCTTCTGCGATCAGGCACCGCCCCATCCTGGATCAGACGTGGCGGCGGTCAAAGCCGGAGCCTCACGGCTCCGCCGGCCGGCGATGCGCCAGGGCCAGGGAGCGGGCGAGAGCGGCGCCCAGCGACAGGCCGTGGGCGTCGCGGAGATAGGTCTGGAAGTCGTAGATCGTCACCGCCGGGCAGGTCTCGAACTCCAGGATGTGGACACTGCCGTCCTCGCCGGCCCGAAGGTCGACCGAGAAATAGTCGCGCAGACCGAAGATCTCGACCAGGCGGGGCACCAGGGCCTCCGCTGCGGCGACGATCCGCGCAGCCGCCAAGCCGGCCTCGGCGCGCAGATCCGACAACTGCGGGATGAAGGCGCGCTGCTGCCCCTCGCCGAAGCCGGTCCGGGCGCCCTCGGTATCGCGGCTGCCCGACAGGCTGGCATTGTCGCGCATGGTCATGAAGGCCCCGCCGGTCTCGCTGCCCGGATCCTGCCTCAGCCGGGCGATGCCCAGCGACGCGGCCAGCGGCTGCCCGACATCCATGACGCTGACCCGGATGTCGTGGCCCGGCAGGAAGGGCTGGACCACAGCCCGGTCGCGATAGCGGTTCCACAGCCGCGCCGCGATCTCCAGGGCCGCCGCCGCATCCGCGGCGCGCGAGTCGGCGAAGATGCCGATCTTGGCGCCGAGCGTGTTCGGCTTGACGAAGAAGGGGCCCGGCCCATCCAGCACCGCGGCGCCGGCAAGGATCCGCCGCCCCTCGGCCAGGGCGGTCGGCGGCACCGGCAGGCCGGCCGCCTCGGCCAGGGCCGTGCATTTGAACTTGTCCTGGCACAGATGCTGGCCCTGGGGCGGGCTGCCGTAGCTGCCGATCCCGGCCAGCCGTGCCAGGGCGCTGACGGCGCTGCCGCGGTAATAGGCGATGCCGTCGGTCTGGCACCACAGGATGGTGTCATCGCGCCGGGCGACGAGGCCGGGCAGGGCGCCGATCAGTCCGTCGAGCTCTATGAACTCGGCCTCCAGCCCGGCCTCGCCGAGCGTTGCCGTCAGTTCCGGCCGGATCGCGGCCAGGTCGGTTGCCTGGGCTAGGTAGCAGGCGATTTCCGCTGCGATATCGGGATCGAAGCCGGCCGCCTCCAGCCGCGCCCGGCACGCCGCCTCGGGTTCATAAGCGATGACCACGCGGCGCAGCGGAAGGGTCGGCATCGGCGGCTCCTGGATCAGGGGAAGGCGCAGACCTCGTTGGTGACGCGGACGAAGCTGCGCTCACCCTCGACCAGGCTGAAGCGGTATTCCTTGTCGCCGGCCACGATGGTCTGGAACAGCGGCAGCACGCCGGTGGCGGTGGCCTGCTTGCCGTCGATGCCGCGGAAGTTGACGGTGATGCTCTTGGCCGGGTCGAACCAGGACTGCGCCTTGTTGTTGTCGTCCACCGCGCTCTCGCCGCGGCCGGTCACGGCGATGGTGTTGTTGGCGAAGGCGACCGAGCTGTTGGATCCGGCGGCGTTCTGGGTCGGCAGGATGAAGCGCTTGCTCTCGCCCGGCTTGCAGTCGCGCGGGGCCGAGGCCTGGTCGATGTAGAAGGCCAGGCGCTGCGGGTCGAGCCCGGTCTGCAGCCGCTGCGCCACCTTGTCGGCCAGGTCGCGATAGGTGCCGGTCGGCACCTCGCGCTCGAATCGGGCCATCAGCTCGCGGTACTGGATCTGCGCCGTCTGCGCCGCCGCTTGCAGCCGCACCCGGTCCTGCTCCAGCCCGGTCTTGTCCTGGGTCAGCGTGCCGACCTGGGACTGCAGCGTCGCGATCTGGCCGCGGGTCCGCTCGACCCCGATCTGATAGGCGAAGGCCGCCACCACCACCAGCACGGTGATCGAGAAGAAGACGCGGATGATCGCGCCCCAGACGCGCCGCCGGTAGCGACTCTCCGGATCGTAGAGACCGAGACCCATGAACCCTATCCTGACCCTTTGCCGGCGGACGCCGCCGCCGTAGCATGGCCCGACTGTTACGACAGCGAGCCCCCGGCCGCCAAGCCCGTCAACGCGGGCGCGGCAAATCGGGCGGCTGTCCGGCCTGTCGGCAAGACAGAATTCTGGAGGAGCGCAGCGTGGATTCGATCCATCACTTCATCGACGGCAAGGCCGCGCCCGGCCGCAGCGGCCGGGCCGGGGATGTGTGCAACCCGGCAACCGGCGAGGTCTCGGGCCGCGTCGACTTCGCCTCGGCCGAGGAGGTCGCCGCCGCCATCGACTCCGCCCGCAAGGCGCTGCCCGGCTGGGCGGCGACGCCGACGGTGATCCGCGCCCGGGTGATGTTCCGCTTCAAGCAGCTGATCGAGGAGAACATCGAGGAGCTGGCGCGGCTGGTGACGGCGGAGCACGGCAAGGTGCTGTCCGACGCCAAGGGCTCGATCCAGCGCGGCCTCGAGGTAGTGGAGTTCGCCTGCGGCATCCCGCATCTGCTGAAGGGCGAGTTCAGCGAGAATGTCGGGCGCGAGATCGACAGCTTCTCGATCCGCCAGCCGGTCGGCGTCTGCGCCGGCATCACGCCGTTCAACTTCCCGGTGATGGTGCCGCTGTGGATGTTCTCGGTCGCCATCGCCTGCGGCAACACCTTCGTGCTGAAGCCGTCGGAGAAAGACCCGTCGGCCGCCAACTGGCTGGCCGCCAAGCTGCTCGAGGCCGGCGCCCCTCCGGGCGTGCTGAACGTGGTGCATGGCGACAAGGTCGCGGTCGACACGCTGCTGACCCATCCGGGCGTGGCGGCGGTCAGCTTCGTCGGCTCGACCGCGATCGGCGAGTACATTTATGCGACCGCGGCGGCGCATGGGAAGCGGGTGCAGGCGCTGTGCGGCGCCAAGAACCACATGGTGGTGATGCCGGACGCCGACCTGGACAAGGCGGTCGACGCGCTGATGGGCGCGGGTTACGGCTCGGCCGGCGAGCGCTGCATGGCGATCTCGGTGGCGGTCGCGGTCGGTGATGTCGGCGACAAGCTGATCGCCAAGCTGGAGCCGAAGGTGCGGGCGCTGAAGGTCGGCCCCGGCACCGACCCGGACGCGGAGATGGGGCCGCTGGTCACGAAGCAGCATTACGACAAGGTGCGCGGCTATGTCGACATCGGCGTCCAGGAGGGCGCGAAGCTGGTGGTCGACGGCCGCGGCCTGAAGCTGCAGGGCTATGAGAACGGCTACTTCGTCGGCGGCTGCCTGTTCGACCAGGTGCAGCCGGAGATGCGGATCTACCAGGAGGAGATCTTCGGCCCGGTCCTGTCGGTGGTGCGGACGCCGGATTTCGCCACCGCGCTGGACCTCGTCAACAAGCACGAATACGGCAACGGCACCGCGATCTTCACCCGCGACGGCGACGCGGCGCGGACCTTCGTCAGCAACTGCAATGTCGGCATGGTCGGCGTGAATGTGCCGATCCCGGTGCCGATGGCGTTCCACAGCTTCGGCGGCTGGAAGCGCTCGGCCTTCGGCGACCTCGGCATGTACGGGCCGGACGGGGTGCGGTTCTATACCAAGCTGAAGACAGTGACCGAGCGCTGGCCGACCGGCATCAAAGGCGGCGCGGAGTTCACCATGCCAGTGATGCGCTGACCTTTCGGTCGGAGACTTGGGTGCGGCGAGGCGGGCGAAAGCCCGCCTCGTTGCGTCTCGGACAGTGGCTGCTCAGGCCGCCACGGCCAGGCCCGGCGAGGCTTTGGCCTGCTGGTGCCCCTCGGCCACCGCGCGCTCGCGATGCTCCGGGCCCATCGACAGGCCCTCGGCCCGGACGAAGGTGATGTCGGTGACGCCGATGAAACCGAGGATCGTGCGCAGATAGGTCTCCTGGTGGTCCAGCGCCTCCAGGCCGGCGGTGTAGATGCCGCCGCGCGAGGAGGCGATGATCACCTTGCGGCCTCCGGCCAGGCCGACCGGGCCTGTCTCGGTGTAGCGGAAGGTGCGGCCGGCCTGGGCCAGCCGGTCGATCCAGGCCTTCAACTGGGTCGGGACCGCAAAATTGTACATCGGCGCGCCGATCACCACGACATCGGCCGACAGGAACTCCCCGACGATGGCGTCGATCAGCGCCCGTTCCTCGGCCTGGACCGGCGTCAGCTCGCTGTCCTTGCCGAACTTGACCACCGCCACGCGTTCGGCGGTCAGGTGCGCCGGCGCGTCGGCGACGAGGTCGCGATAGACCAGCTCGGCCTCGGGGTAGCGGGCGCGCCAGGCGTCGACGGTCGCCTTGGTCAGCTGGCGCGATACCGAGGCGTCGCCGAGTGCGCTGGAATCGATCTGCAGGATCTTCATGGAACCCTCCATGGGTGCGAGTGGCATGCCATTGTATTTACCGGTGGAGGCAATCTGTCTGTAGTCTGGATTTTCGCGATGGTTCGTTCTATGTGTGAGACAATCCATTCAGGATGGCGGCCATGCTCGATCTCAACGACCTTCGCCTCTTCGCCAAGGTGGCGCAGCTGGGCGGCTTCACCGCCGCCGGCCGGGCGCTCGGCCTGCCCAAGTCGCGGCTCAGCCGACGGATCGCGGCGCTGGAGGAGGGGCTCGGCGTCCGGCTGCTGCAGCGCTCCACCCGCCGGCTGTCGCTGACCGATGTCGGCGAGACCTTCCTGCGCCATTGCGAGGCCCTGCTGGCCGAGGCCGAAGCGGCGGAGCAGGCGGTCGCCCAGGCGCGGTCGGAGCCGAGCGGGCTGATCCGCGTCACCTGCCCGCATATCCTGGCGCAGACCATGATCGCGCCGCTGATCAACAGCTTCCTGGCCGCCCATCCGGCGGTGCGCATCGCCATGGAGCTGACCGGCCGCCGCGTCGATGTGATCGACGAACGCGTCGACCTGGCTTTCCGCGTGCGCCGGCCGCCGACCGAGCCCTCCGACGTCGTGGTGCGGGTGCTGTCCCAGACCCGGGCCGTGGTGGTGGCTGCGCCGGCGCTGCTCGACCGCGTCGGCCGCCCCACGGAGCCGGTCGACCTGATCCGCCTCGGCACGCTCGACCTGCACCATGCCGACGGACGCCATGTCTGGACCCTGCTCGACGCGACCGGCGCCCCGCAATCGGTTCCGCATGTGCCGCGGCTGGCCAGCGACGACATGTTCACCCTGCGCCAGGCCGCGATCGACGGGCTCGGCGCCGCGCTGCTGCCGGACTACATCTGCCGGCCGGCGATCGAGGCCGGGCTGCTGCAGCATGTGCTGTGGGACTGGCGCGTGCCGGAGGGCGAGGTGCAGGCGGTGTTCGCCTCGCGCCGCGGCCTGGTGCCGGCGGTGCGGGCGCTGGTCGATCATGTTGTACGCTGGGTGCCGCGGATGGTGGCGATCTGCGACAGTGAGCTGCGCGAGGAGGACCGGCTGCCGCCCTATGCCGATTCCGGTGCCAATGCCGCCGCGCTGGGCCTCGATGCGCTGTTGACCGCCCGGCCCGCCGCCCACTAGCTTCGCCGCGATGCGCCGCATTGCCGTGATCCCGCTGCTCCTGGCCCTCGGCCTCGCGGCCGCGCCGGCCATGGCCCGACCGCATCGGATCGTCTCGCTCAACCTCTGCGCCGATGCGCTGGTGCTGCGCCTGGCCGACCGTGCCGATGTGCTGTCGGTGAGCTGGCTGGCGCGCGACCCGGAGAATTCGGTGGTGGCGGCCGAGGCGGCCTCGGTGCCGGTCAATCACGGACAGGCGGAGGAGGTGGCGGCGCTGCGGCCGGATCTGGTCGTGGTCGGCACCTTTACCGCCCGCAGCACGGTGGCGCTGCTGCGCCGCCTGAACATGCCGATCCTGGAGCTCGGCGTGCCGAAGGACCTGGACGCCATCCGCGCCCAGATCCGACAGGTGGCGGCGGCGCTGGGTCGGGCAGAGCGGGGTGATCAGATGATCGCGACGATGGACGAGCGGCTGGCGGCCATCCGCAGCCCGGCATCGCCGCCCTTGGCGGTGGTGCTGCGCCCGAACGGCTTCACCGCCGGCCGCGGCTCCTTGGTCGACGAGATCCTGCACCGGGCCGGAATCCGCAACCTCGCCGCGGAGCGGGGGCTGGAGAATTACGGCGAGATCCCGCTGGAGACGGTGGCCCTGTCCGGGGTGCGGCTGCTGATCCTGAACCAGTCGGAGAACCGGACGCCGTCCCTGGGGGAGGCGATGCTGGACCATCCGATCCTGGGTGCCCTGCCGGATCTGCGCCTGGTTCGGGTGCCGGCACGGCTGTGGACCTGCGGCGGCCCCGAGGTGGCCGACGCCGCCGCCTTGATCGCCGCCGCGGCCCGCGAGGCGGAGGAGGGGCCGTGACCTTGGGCGCCACACCCCGCCAAGCCGCGGCGCCGCCCTATGCGGTCCTGGTCACCGGTCTCGCCCTGGCCGCTCTGGCCTGCCTGGCCGGGTCGATCGCCACCGGCTATGCGCCGCTGGACCTCGCATCCGCGGCCGGCGACCTGCTGGCCGGGCGGCAGAGCCTGCCGGCGCTGGTGCTGCTCGAACTGCGGCTGCCGCGGGCGCTGCTGGGCCTGCTGGTCGGGTTCAGCCTTGGCCTCGGCGGCGCGGCGATGCAGGGTCTGCTGCGCAACCCGCTGGCCGAGCCCGGTGTGATCGGCGTGTCGGCCGCGGCGGCGCTGGGTGCCGTTCTGGTGTTCTACACCGGCCTCGCCGGCAGCTTCGCTTTGGCCCTGCCGCTGGGCGGCATCGCCGGGGCGGTGCTGGCGACGCTGATGCTGCTGGCACTGGCCCGGCGCGGTGCCGGCACCATGACGGTGATCCTGGCCGGCGTCGCCATCAGCAGCGCCGCCGGCGCCCTGACCGCGCTGGCGCTGAACCTGTCGCCGAACCCCTATGCGGCGCTGGAGATCGTCTTCTGGCTGATGGGGTCGCTGGCCGACCGCAGCCTGCAGCATGTCTGGCTGGTGCTGCCGCCGATGATGGTCGGCTGGGCCCTGATCCTGGCCGGTGCACGGGCGCTGGACGCGCTGACCCTGGGCCAGGACACCGCGTCCAGCCTGGGCTTCGACCTCGGCCGGCTGCGGCTGCAGCTGATCGCCGGCACCGCGCTGGCGGTCGGCAGCGCCGTGGCGGTGACCGGGGCGATCGGCTTCGTCGGCCTGGTGGTGCCGCACCTGCTGCGGCCGCTGGTCGGACACCGGCCGGGGCGGCTGCTGCTGGTCAGCGGCCTGGGCGGCGCCGTGTTGCTGCTGCTGGCCGATATCGGGCTGCGGCTGGTGCGGGTGCAGCCGGAGCTGAAGCTGGGCGTGGTCACCGCGGTGATCGGCGCGCCTTTCCTGTTCAGCCTGATCTGGCGGCTGCGGCAGAGCGCCTGATGCGGATTGATGCCACAGGGCTCCACCTCGCGCTCGGCGGCCGCCCGGTGCTCGCCGGGATCGACCTGGCGCTGACGCCCGGAGAGCTGGTCGGGCTGATCGGGCCGAACGGGGCCGGCAAGACCACGTTGCTGCGCGTCCTGGCGGCGCTTCAGGCGCCGGATGCGGGCATGGTCCGCTATGACGGCCAGGCGGCCCGACAGCTCGGCCGCGACCGGCTGTCCCGCGGCCTGGCGGTGCTGATGCAGGGCGACGATGTGCAGTGGCCGCTGCGGGCGGACCATCTGGTGGCGCTGGGGCGGCTGCCGCACCGCCGGGCGTTGGGCGGCATGTCGGCGGCCGACCACGCGGCGGTGGCGCGGGCGCTGGATGCGGCGGATGCCGCGCATCTGCGGCAACGCACGGTCGCCACGTTGTCGGCCGGCGAGCGGATGCGGGTGCTGTTCGCCCGCGCCCTGGCGGTCGAGGCACCGATGCTGTTCGCCGACGAGCCGGTGGCGGCGCTGGACCCGTTCCACCAGCTGCAGATCATGGAGCTGCTGCAGGCCCGCGCCCGGGCCGGTGCCGGCGTGCTGGTGGTGCTGCACGACCTGGCACTGGCCGGCCGGTTCTGCGACCGGCTGGTGCTGCTGCAGGGCGGGATGGTGGTGGCCGACGGCCGGCCCGACGCGGTGCTGACCGACGATCACCTGCGCCGCGCCTATGCGGTCGAGGTGCAGCGCGGCGAGCGTGACGGTATCGGCTATGTCCTGCCCTGGTCCCGCATTGCAGCACCGGAGCAGGGACGTTAGGTGCCCGGGGTGCGGCTCTGCTCACCGCTCAGCTTCACCGGCACCTCGCCGAGATTTTTCAGGCTCAGCGTCAGGAAGAAGGAGTAGCCCTCCTTCTGGTCCTCCGCGGTGGTGAACCGGCGCTGCGCCGTGACACCGAAGGTGAAGCACTCATCCTGATACTGCGCGCCGGCGCTGTAGGTGAAGGGCCGCATCTTCTCGATGTCGTAGGTCATTCCGGTCGACACCGACCAGTAGTCCGAGACCTTGACGGTGCCGCCCGTGCCGAGCTGCTGCTGGTTGAAGGTGTTGCCGTCGTCATCCGGGCCCTTGTCATCGAGCAGGCTGTAGTTGACGTTCAGGTTCAGCCAGTCCAACGGGGTGGTGCTGGCCTGGACGAATTGCCGGCGGCTGTAGAAATTGTCCTTGTCCAGCCGGAACCGCCAGTCGAGGTTCAGATACGGTGCCGGATGCAGGGTGACGCGGCCGACATAGTCCGACACCTTGTCGCGCAGGCCGGAGCTCTCCGGGAAGTCGTCATCCTTCTCGAACCGGTAGCTCTGGCCCAGGAAGACGGTGGCGTTGGCGCCGTCCGGCGCGTAGAGGCCGTAGCGGAAGCCGTAGGAGACGTGCTGGCCGCCCTCGACCCGGTCGAGGCCGGGGAAGCGGTTCTCGCTGAACAGGTTGATCTCGTCGAACTCGATGTCGGCGCTGTCGTTGTTCGGGATCTTCTTGCCGTTGCTGATCTCGGGCGCAACGCTGAAGCTGACGATCGGCTCCAGCAACTGCTGGTAGGTGCCGATCTGGCCGACGAACGGGTAGCGCGCAGTCAGGGTGGCGACCGGGAAGAGCCGGGCGGCGTTGGCGTCCCGGGTCAGGACCTCGTCGGGCCCGCCATCGATCACCTTGGTCCCGTCGGGCATGTCGTTCGACTGGTACAGGTCGCCGCGCAGATAGCCGCGCGCGTTCAGCACGATGCCGCTGTCGGTGTAGAAGTCGCGCTGCCAGCCGACCTGGCTGGACAGGCGGCGGGTGTCGACGCCGCGGGTGGGGTCGCTGGTCACCGGGTCGAAGTCGCGCAGCAGGCTGATGGCGCTGGCGTTGACGAACCACTGGCCGCCGAAGAGGGTATTCGGCTCGCTGACGTAGTTGGCCTGGGCCCAGGGCAGGACGGTGGGCGAGAAGCCCTTGTTGCCGATCCCGGTGCCGGGGGTGCGCAAATCCTGCCAGTCCAACGCCTCGACCGAGATGTAGTTCAGGCCGTAGAAGCCCTCGGCATAGGCCCGGCTCTGCAGCACGTCGGAGCTGGAGATGTTGAAGTTGTCGAGATAGGTCCGGTCCGAGGTGCGCTGGATGTCGGTCCCGAACCGCCAGTTCTGGTCGAAGTCGTAACGGGCGGAGCCGAAGAGGTGCCAGCGCACCTGCTGCGAGCGGAAATCGAGGTTGCTGCCGTTGAAGCCTGAATTGTCGCTCAGGAGCTTGTCGTAGCCGCTCTGGTTGATGCTGCCGTTAAGGGTGATCAGGCCCTTGTCGAAGCGCTTGCGGTACTCGCCGGTGAACAGCGTGCCGGCATCGCGCGTCACCATGGCGCCGACCGTGGCGTCCTGGTCCGGCGAGATGTCGAAATAATACTGCAGCCCGAAGAACGGCCCGACGTCGGAGGTCGCGCCGAAGGTTGGGAACAGGAAGCCTTGGCGGCGGTCGACCGAGGGATCGGGCATCGAGAAATAGGGCGTGTAGAACAGCGGCACGCCGAACAGGTCGATGAAGGCGTCGTGGTAGATGATGTCCTTCGACACCGCGTCGTTGGTGACCCGCACGGCGCGGATCTGCCACAGCGGCGGCGCCGTGGGATCGTCCTTGCACAGGTTGCAGGGCGAGTAGACGGCGCGGTCGATGGTGGTGATCTCGCCGCGCTCGCGCACCGCGCTGTTGCCGACCATGCGCGAGTTGTCGGACAGGATCAGCGACACCTGCTGGATGAAGCCGTCCTTCAGGTCGTCGGTCAGCTCGGCGTAGTCGCCGAACATCACTTCGCCGCCCGGCTGCACCATGGTGACGTGGCCGCTGGCGGCGACCACCTGGGTCTTCTGGTTGTAGGTGACCTGGTCGGCCCGGACGATCTGGTGATTCTGGTGGATCTCGACCTTGCCGCGGGCGGTGACGAGACCAAGCGTCTGGTCGTAGATCAACTCATCGGCGCTGATCACCGGGGGCTGCTGCTGCCCGGCCGGCGTGTCGGGCCGGGAGGGCAGCTCCGCGGCTGGCGCGGCAGGCTGCGTCTGCTGCTCCACGGCCGGTATGGCCGGCTGCTGCTGGCCCTGCTCCTGGGCCGACGCGCCGATCGACGTGAGCATAGCGGTCACGGAAACGGCGCCGAGAAAGGTCGATAACCGATTGATTCGCTTCACTGCCGCTTCCATGCTCCGACGCGAGCTGTCGCCCCTTGTGCCGAAAGCGAAGGGGCGAAGTCAACGCCGGTCACGGCGGTGCGAACCTAGGCGGCGGTTTCGGTGACCTCCGCCGCGCTGCGCTTGCGCTGCGGCACGGGGCGCAGCAGGAAGGCCGGGACGTGGTCGCCGAGGCCGAGCACCGGCGCGTCGTCGCGATCTTCGCGCGGCGAATGGCGCCGGTCGCGGCCCCGATCCTCGCTGCGATCATCGCGGCGCGGGCGGTCCGGCACCGGCCGCGGACGGTCTTCGCCGCGGTGGGATGCGACCGGAGCGGGCTCCGCCTGGTGCGGCTCGTCGCGACGGGAATCGGCCTGACGGGAGGGGGCGGGGCGCGGCCTGCCACGGCGCGGCCGGTCCTCGACCGGAGCGCGGACCTCCTCGGCGGCAGCCTGGGGCTCTTCCGCACGGCGCGGTTCGGGCGCCGAGTCGCGGCCTCTGCGCTTCGGTGCCTCGGTACGCTCGCCGCGCCGGCGGGCCTTGCCGCGCTGCTTGATCTCGTCCTCGGACAGGAAGCCCTCGATCCCGATCTCGGGCAGCACCAGAACGGGGATCTGCTTCTTGATCAGGCCTTCGATCGCCTTGACGAAACGGCCCTCTTCGGGCGTCGCTATCGAATAGGCCTTGCCGGTCTTGCCGGCCCGGCCGGTGCGGCCGACGCGGTGGACATAGTCGTCGGCATGGATCGGCACGTCGAAGTTGAAGACGTGGCCGATGTCGCTGACATCGAGGCCGCGGGCTGCGACATCGCTGCACACCAGCGTGGTGATCTCGCCACGCCGAAACCGGTCCAGCGTCTCGTTGCGCATCGACTGGACCAGGTCGCCATGCATCTGCGCGGCGTTGAAGCCGTGGCTCTGCAGCGACTTGAACACCACCGAGACGTCGCGCTTGCGGTTGCAGAACACGAAGGCGCTCTTGACGTCCTCGGCCCGCAGCAGGTGGCGCAGCGCCTTGCGCTTGTCCTCGGCCTCGACGATGACGATGTGCTGCTCGAGCAACTCGCCGGTGGTCGCCGGCGGCGCCACCGAGATCTGCTTCGGGTTGCTGAGGAAGGCCTCCGACAGGCGCCGGATCTCCGGCGGCATGGTGGCGGAGAAGAACAGGGTCTGCCGCAGCGGCGGCAACAGGCCGACAATACGCTCGATGTCCGGGATGAAGCCCATGTCGAGCATCCGGTCGGCTTCGTCGATCACCAGGATCTTGACGTCGGCCAGCAGCACCTTGCCGCGCTCGAACAGGTCGAGCATGCGGCCGGGCGTGGCGATCAGCACGTCGACGCCGCGGTCCAGCTTCTTGATCTGGTCCTCGAAGCTCTCACCGCCGATCAGGAGGGCGTAGGACAGCTTCTCGTACTTGCCGTACAGCTCGAAATTCTCGGCCACCTGGGCGGCCAGTTCGCGAGTCGGCTCCAGGATCAGCGAGCGCGGCATGCGCGCCCGAGCCCGGCCGGAGGCGAGGATCTCCAGCATCGGCAGGGTGAAGCCGGCGGTCTTGCCGGTGCCCGTCTGTGCGATGCCGAGAACGTCGCGGCCCATCAACACGTAAGGTATGGCCTGGGCCTGGATCGGGGTCGGCGTGGTGTAGCCGACATCGTCCACGGCACGCAGGATTTCGGGCTTCAGCCCAAGATCCGAAAAGAGCATCGTACAGGAATCTTTACTAATGGGGGCGCGCCGAGCGGCCCGCCGCAGGCCCTTTAAATGGGAAAAACCCCCGTCAAGTCAATTGAAACTATCGAGACATGCGGGCATGGCTCACCCTAGCGCAGTGCGAGTCATGCCGCTGCGGCGATGAATGGGAAGAGGTGACGAATGCTGCTCGACCGGAATGACGGCGTCCTGCTGGTGGTCGATGTGCAGGAGAAGCTGGTGTCGGCGATGCATGAATTCGCGGCGGCGCGGAAGGGAATCGAGACTCTGATCCGCAGCGCCGTGGCGCTCGACGTGCCGGTGCTGTTCGCCGAGCAGTATCCGAAGGGGCTGGGGCCGACGCTGCCGGACCTGACGGCGCTGGCGCCGGACGCGCCGGTGGTGCCGAAGGTCCGGTTCTCCGCGGTCGGCGAGCCGGCGCTGCTGGACCATCTCGAGGGCATCGGCCGACGCACCATCGTGATCTGCGGGCTGGAGAGCCATGTCTGCGTGCTGCAGACCGCCTTCGACCTGCACGATGCCGGCTTCCGGCCGGTGGTGGCGGTCGACGCCACCACGGCGCGGGCGCCGCGCAGCACGGCGGTGGCGGAGCTGCGGCTGGTGCAGGGCGGCATCGAGATCGTGACCGCCGAGATGGTCTGCTTCGAATGGCTGGGCGAGGCTGCGACCGACGAGTTCCGCACCGTCAGCGCCTTCCTGCGATGACCCTGCCGGTCCTGTTCCTGCCCGGCCTCTTGTGCGACGCCGATCTGTGGACGGCACAGCTGAACGCCTTCTCAGCCGGGCGGCCGGTGGCGGTGGCCAGCCTGGCCGAGGCCGATTCGGTGGCCGGGCTGGCCGAGGCCGCCCTGGCCGCGGCGCCGCCGCGTTTCGCCCTGGCGGGACTGTCGATGGGCGGCTATGTCGCGCTGGAGATCATGCGGCGGGCGCCGCAGCGCGTGGCCGGGCTGGCGCTGCTCGACACCACGGCCCGGCCGGACACGGAGGAGCAGGGGCGCCGCCGGCGCGGCCTGATCGCGCTGGCCCGGACCGGCAAGTTCAAGGGGGTGACGCCGCGGCTGCTGCCGCTGCTGCTGCATCCGGCCCGACTCGAGGATCCGGTGCTGACCGGGCGGGTGATGGCGATGGCCGCGCGGATCGGCCGCGACGCGTTCCTGCGGCAGCAGACCGCGATCCTGGGGCGGCCCGACAGCCGGCCGGGCCTGCCGCGCATCGGCTGCCCGACGGTGGTGGTGTGCGGCCGGCAGGACGAGCTGACGCCGCTGCCGGTGTCGCAGGAGATGGCCGGGCTGATCCCCGGCGCCGATCTCGTCGTGATCGAGGACAGCGGCCACCTCTCGACCATGGAGCAGCCGGAGGCGGTCAACGCCGCGCTGGCCGCCTGGCTCGGGCGGCTGGCGGATGAGAGCGGACCGAAGTGAGGTCGGGTCAGTGCAGCCAGGCGGGGGCCGGCCTCGACAAAGGGCTCTTACCCGGAGGCGCAAACGCCTCCGACCCCTCCCGCAGGGCGGGAGAGGCAAAAACACTTGGTTCTCGTAGGTTGGGTTCGCGGCAGCGAACCCAACAGAATCGGGGGCCGCGAGGGCGGCGGGATGTTGGGTTCGCCAACGCGAACCCAACCTACGTCACCCGGTATCCGGAGGCTTGGACCTGCGGCTGCCGGCCGGGCGAGACCACGGCGGATCCGCAGGTGGATGGACGCCGTCCGACGGCCAGGTGGCGATCTCCGCCAGTGCCGCGTCGCCCATCTCGATCCAACGATCCACCTCAAGGGGCAACCCGAACATCCGGCACAGCCGGTCCACGGCGACCGACGTCGGACAGGTCTCGATCAACTCCACCAGCTCCGGCCGCTCCAGCCGTTCGGTCATCTCGTCGAAGCGCCGGTTGGCTTCGTCCTGCTCCTCGCCCTCGACGCCATCGATGGCCGCCGCGCCCATGGCCAGGGTCACTCGCATCCGGGACCGCGCTCTGTCGCCCCGCCCGACCTCGGCCTTCGGCCGCTCCTCGCGCGGCCGGGAGAGCTTGTCCTCCAGCAGCACGGTCTGCCGCAGCGACTTGGCGACGACGGCGATCCGCTTGCAATAATCGGCGCCGGGCTGCGGCGCCTCGACCGCCTCGGTGCGGGTCGCCTCCATGATCTCCATCTGGATCTCGGCCGCCCGGGCCAGCATGCGCAGATGCCGCGCCGCCCGCTCCTCCTGGGGAGTGGCCGGGGCCTCCGACATCCGATCGGTCTGCGCCTTGTCCATAGAACGCAGCATGAACAAGATCGCAAATTAATACAAGAGAACAATGTGTTAACAACGGGATGACGCGTGATCGGGTCACGCCGAAGCGATCGCGCGGAGCCCGTCCGGCATCATTCTCCAGCCCGGACGGACCGGCGCGATTCAACCCGAACCAACATGGTCTAGCCGAAATCCGGCCGGCCGAACGGCACCGGCAGGACATAGGGGAAGAGCTGGACGGTGAGGTCGTGGACCAGGGCGGTGAAGTTCGGGTCGTCCGGCCCGGTCACCTGGTCGAGATAGCCCGTCACCGCCGACTGCTCGCGGCCGAGGATGCAGAAGGCGGCGCGCACCACGATCGGCCGCATCGCCGGCGCCGTGGTCCAGGTCTTCCTGTCGCACAGGTTGAACGGGTTCACCGCCGGCTGGGCGTTGAACACCACGGCGACGGAATAGTTGCGGTTCTCGGTCGGTCCCGGCGTGGTGGTGAAGCGGGTGCGCGGCCCGATATAGGTGCCGGTCATGATCTCGGTCACCCGCTGGTCGAAGTCGGGCGTGCCGAAGAGGTTGCCCTGGACCACGGTGCGCAGGTCGCGGCCGTCGGCGGCGGCGAAGAGCTCGCCGGTCGAATACATCATGCCGAGATCGCTGCGCACGATCCGCGGCCCGGAGCAGGCGGCCAGCGCCAGCACCGCGGCGGCAAGTGCGAGGGCACGTCGGGGCGGCATCATGGCGCTCCTCTCCAGATCTCGCGGGGAGGGGCGCCGGGCGAGCCGGCGCCCACACGATCAGTACGGGAACATCGCCAGCATCATGTGCTGGATCATGCTGACGAAATTCGGATCGTCCGGCCCCTTGACGTTGTCGACATAGCCGGTAGCGGCCGTGGCCTCGCCGCCGGTGATGCAGAAGGCGGCCCGGGCGGTGATGTGGCCCGGGTTCGGCGCTGCGGTCGGGATCGGCGCGCTGTTGCACAAGGCGAAGGGCGTGACGTCCGGGGACGGGTTGAACACCACCGAGACGAAATAGTCGCGCTTGGCCGTCGGGCCRGGGGTGCCGGTGAAGTTGGTCTTCGGCCCGACATAGGTGCGGTTCATGACCCCGAGCACCGCCTGGTCGAAGCCCGGCGTGCCGAAGGGGTTGCCCTGGATCACGGTGCGCAGGTCGCGGCCGTCCGCGGCGGCCGAGAACTCGGCGCGGGAATAGCGGACGCCGATATCATCGACCACCACCCGGTCGCTGGCGCAACCGGCCAGGATCGGGACGGCGAGAGTGAGGGCGGCGAGGGAGGGGAGGCGGAGGCGATGCTGGATCATATCCGTTCTCGATGCGGCGGCGTGTCCCGATGATAGGACCCTACGCTGGGCTCGCCAATCGGCGGGCTCATCGTTCTACGCTGACCGTTCGGCCCGGCTTGTGCCGCGGGTCACAGGGTGCGGCCAGATGCCCCGGACGACCTTGCCGTTCAGACCGATGACACCGTCATTGCGAGCGCAGCGAAGCAATCCAGGGCCGCTTGGCGTGGCCCCTGGATTGCTTCGTCGCTGCGCTCCTCGCAATAACGATTTTCCTGCAGGAGAGCCCGCTCACGCGTTGCCGAAATCAGATATCCAGCTCGGTCGCCTTGTCGGCGTTCTGCTGGATGAAGCGCAGCCGCAGCTCCGGCTTGCGGCCCATCAGCTGCTCGACCAGGTCGGCGGTGCGGCGGCCGTCGATCTCGTCCTCCGGATCGTCCACCAGATCGACCCGCAGCAGCGTCCGCTTGCCCGGGTCCATGGTGGTGTCGCGCAGCTGCGCCGGCATCATCTCGCCCAGGCCCTTGAAGCGGCTGATCTCGACCTTCTTGCCGGCGAACTGGCCCGCCAGAACCTCGTCCTTGTGGGCGTCGTCGCGGCAATAGACGGTGGTGGTGCCGGCCTGCACCCGATACAGCGGCGGCTGCGCCAGGAACAGGTGGCCCTCCGCGATCAGGCCGCGCATCTCCTTGTAGAAGAAGGTCATCAGCAGCGACGCGATATGGGCGCCGTCGACATCGGCGTCGGTCATGATGATGACCCGCTCGTAGCGCAGCTTGTCGCTGGCATAGTGGGTGCGGGTGCCGCAGCCCAGGGCCAGGGTCAGGTCGGCGATCTCCTGGTTGCCGGCCAGCTTGTCGGCCGAGGCGCTGGCGACGTTCAGGATCTTGCCGCGCAGCGGCAGGATCGCCTGGGTCTCGCGGCTGCGCGCCGCCTTGGCCGAGCCGCCGGCGCTGTCGCCCTCGACCAGGAAGATCTCCGTGCCCTCCGGCGCGTTGCGGCTGCAATCGGAAAGCTTGCCGGGCAGGCGGATGCGGGCGGTCGGGGTCTTGCGCCCGTTCTCCTTGGCCTGCTTGCGGCGCAGCCGCTCCTCGGCCCGCTCGGTCAGGAACTCCAGCAGCCCCTCGGCCGATTTCGGGTCGGCCGACAGCCAGTGGTCGAAATGGTCCTTGATCGCGCCCTCGACCAGCTTGGTCGCCTCTGGCGAGGACAGGCGGTCCTTGGTCTGGCTCTGGAACTGCGGGTTGGGGATGAAGATCGACAGCAGCACCGCCACGCCGCCCATCATGTCGTCGGCGGTGATCTGGCCAGCGCGCTTGTGGTTGGCCAGCTCGGCGAAGCCGCGCAGGCTGCGCAGCAGGCCGCTGCGCAGGCCCTGCTCATGGGTGCCGCCCTGCGGCGTCGGGATCGTGTTGCAATAGGTGTGGACGAAGCCTTCGTCATCGTCCTCGGGCCAGGCAACGGCCCATTCGATCTGGCCGCCGCCCTCCGGGAAGGTGGCGGTGCCGGCAAAGGCAGTCGGCGTCCGCATCGGCCGGTCGTTCAGCGCCGCCTTGAGATAGTCGGACAGGCCGCCGGGGAAATGCAGCACCGCCTCGGCCGGGGTGCGGTCGTCGCCGGCGACCAGCGCGGGGTCGCAGCGCCAGCGGATCTCGACGCCGCGAAACAGATAGGCCTTGGACCGCGCCAGGCGGTACAGCCGGCCGGGCTGCATCCGGGCATCGGCGCCGAAGATTTGCGGGTCCGGGTGGAAGCTGATCGTGGTGCCGCGCCGGTTCTGCACCGCGCCGCCACGCTCCAGCGGGCCCTGCGGCACGCCGCGGGAATAGCGCTGGAGATAGAGTTGCCGATCCCGTGCGACCTCGATCCGCAGCTCGTCCGACAGGGCGTTGACCACCGACAGGCCGACGCCGTGCAGGCCGCCCGAGGTGGCGTAGACCTTGTTGGAGAACTTGCCTCCGGAATGCAGCGTGGTGAGGATCACCTCCAGCGCCGACTTGCCGGGGTATTTCGGATGGTCGTCGACCGGGATGCCGCGGCCGTTGTCGCGGACGGTGACGAAGCCGTCGGCGTCGAGCGACAGGTCGATCGTGTTGGCGTGGCCGGCCACCGCCTCGTCCATGGCGTTGTCCAGCACCTCCGCCACCAGATGGTGCAGGGCGCGGTCGTCGGTGCCGCCGATATACATGCCGGGCCGGCGACGCACCGGTTCCAGGCCTTCCAGGACCTCGATGTCGCTGGCGGTGTAGCGGCCGTTGGAGTTGGTGCCGGGCTCGAACAGATCTGCCATGATCCGGATTCGGGGTCTTCTCGTGGAATTGCGGGCTGCCTCCATCATATAGACACTTCCGGCCTCTGCGTAACCAAATCTAGGATTTCCTCAGTGACCACCCTGCTGCTGCCCTCCGGGATGCCGGCCCTCCGCACCATCGCCATGCCGAAGGATGCCAATCCGAACGGCGATATCTTCGGCGGCTGGCTGCTGTCGCAGATGGATCTGGCCGGCGCGGTGGTGGCGCATGAGCGGGCGCGGGGCCGCACGGCGACGGTGGCGGTGGACGCGATGAGCTTCCTGGCCCCGGTGCGGATTGGCGACACCGTCTCCTGCTACGCCGAGCTGGTGGCCAACGGGCGCAGCTCGATGAAGGTGCGGATCGAGACCTTCGTGCAGCGGCGCACCGACCACAGCGTGGTCAAGGTCACCGACGGCACCTTCACCTATGTCGCGATCGATGCGGACGGCAAGTCCCGGCCCCTGCCGCCGGAGCCGACCGCGATCGGGTAGGGCGGGCTCAGAGCCCCCAGGCGTAGCCGAACACGGCCAAGCCGTAGCACATGCCGAACAGCAGGGTGAGGGTCACGGTCTCGCGGATGAAGGTCCAGTCGCTCATGATGTTCCTCTTATGTTCCGACCGAGGCAGAAGAACATAGGCGGAACAATCGGTCAAGCGGGTATCGCGGGCCCGGGGTAGAGACTATCTGCGATCGGCCGCGAACAGCAGGAAGGCCGGGCGCTGCCGCTCGATCGCGTATTCGGGATGCTCCGCGATCTGCTCCGCGGTCGGGCCCCATTCCTCGAGATGCGACAGGGTGAATCCGGCTCGCAGCAGCAGCCCGGCATAGCTGCCGATGGTGCGGTGCCGCTTGACCACGCCCTTGGCCAGCCAGTCGGTGACGCGCGGGCCTTCGTCGAGGTAGCGGTCGACCGGCCAGGTGTCGCGCCCGGCCTCGTCCCGCACCCATTTCGGATCGGACGGGGCGGAATAGATCGGGTGCTCGACCGACGCCACCAGCCGGCCGCCCGGCGCCAGCGCCCGGTGCAGCCGCGCCAGCAGCCCCTCCAGGTCGGCGATGTAGTGTAGCGCCAGCGAGCTGTAGGCCAGGTCGAAGACGGCGGGCGGCAGCGCCAGCCGCTCCAGATCCTCGCGACGGTAGGTCACGGCCTCGTCCGGGTCGGTGGCACGGGCGCGGGCCAGCATGTTCTCCGAGACGTCGAGGCCGAGCACCTCGGCGGCGCCCGCCTGCCGGGCCCAGCGGCAGAACCAGCCGAAGCCGCAGCCGAGATCGACCACACGGCGGCCCGTGAGGTCCGGCACCAGGGCGCGCAAAGCGGGCCATTCCGGGGCGCCGTCGAGGCCCTCGACCGACCGGCGCAGCCGGCTGTATTCAGCGAAGAAGGCGGGGTTGTCGTAGATGTTCTGGGTCATGCTGCGAACTCCATCTGAAGAGGGCGGACGGGTGCGCGGCAGGCCGGGAATGCGGCCAAGAAAAAGCCCCGTCCGTTTCCGGCGGGGCTGCGTGGGACCAGGCGCCGACCGGGGTCAGCGCACTCAGAGTCCGGGCGTCCCGCCGACGGCAATGCGGCTGCGTCTGACAACCATGCGGGGCGCGATGACGGACATGGCTTCGGTATCGCTGTCGAGGGACTTCGCGTCAAGGGCAGGTTTCAGCAGGACGGACTTCGATCCTATCCTTAGCCCTGCATCAGAAGATGGCCCGACCAGGAGACCGGGCCTCGGTCGTCACCAGTAGCCCTTGCTCTTCAAATTACCGGCCACGCCGCCGGCCGCGGCGCCGATCACGCCGCCAGCCAGCAGGCTGCCGCCGGTGAGGGCGGTCAGGGCGACGCCGCCGGCCGCGCCGATGCCGGCGCCGCTCAGCGTGCCCTGGGCCTCACGGCTCATATTGGTGCAGCCGGCGGCGAGCAGGGCGGCGGCAAGGGCGATCGGCAGGAGGCGGCGGGTCATCGGGCACTCGAGGCAGGACGGGACGGGTCAGGCAACCCGTGGTGCCGTGCTTTGTTCCGTTCCGCCTCGCCGCTGGTACTACAGCACGAAATCGTCGGCGAGCGGCTCATGGCCGCCGAGCAGCGCGATCGACAGGTCGGCCTGCCCGTCGCCGTCGATATCGGCGCTGATCACGGCAAGGCCGCCGGCGGCATCGAAGCGCAGCTCGCCGGCCTGGCCGGAGAAGGCGGCGTGGCCAATGAAGCTGAAGGCGGTGTCGCCATTGCCGGCATTGCCGTCGGCATCGATCCCGGCCAGGTCGATCCTGTCGCCACCGGCGAAGTCGGCAATGACGTCGCGGCTGTCGAGGCCGGTGCCGGTGTCGCCGGCGGCGGCATAGACGAAGTGGTCTGCGCCGCTGCCGCCGACCAGCGTGTCGGCGCCGGCCCCGCCCTCGATCCGGTCGTCGCCATTGCCGCCGACCAGGCGATCGTCGCCGCCGGCACCGGCCAGGGTGTCGTCGCCGCCCAGGCCGCGCAGGATGTTGTCGCCGGCGTTCCCGGTCAGCGTGTCGCCGAAGCGGCTGCCATGGATGGTCTCGATGTCGCCGGCGATGACGTCGCCATTGGCGCTGCCGCCATGGCTGGCATGGGTCGCCAGGTTGATCGAGACGGCGGCGTCGCTTTCGGCGTAGCTGGCGACGTCGATGCCGTCGCCGCCGCTGAGGATGTCGGCCCCGGCGCCACCGCGCAGCAGGTCGTTGCCGGCGCCGCCATCCAGGACATCGGCGCCGTTGCCGCCGGCGATCTTGTCGCCGTCCTCGCCGCCGGTGATGACGTCGCCGGCATTGCCGCCGCGCAGCCAGTCGGCGCCGCCGCCGCCGTCGATGACGTCGAAGCCTTCGCTGCCGTCGATGACGTCGTCGCCGGCGCCGCCGGTGATCACGTCGAAGCCGTTGCCACCGTCGATGGTGTCGTCGCCGGCGCCGCCGCTCACCACATCATTGCCGTTGCCGGCGTCGATGGTGTCGTCGCCGGGCGTGCCGATGATGATGTCAGGGCCGTTGGTGCCGGTGCTGGTCGCAGTCATGTCCATGTCCCCCTTGCATGTCACACGCGATGTCCGAAGTCGGTGCCCGTCGCGGGGCAGGGCCCGAAGGCCGCCACTCGTCCGGCCGGGACGCGGCCCCGCCGAAGGCAAAGGTCACGGATGGCCGCGAAATCTGGCGAAGCTGGAGAGCCGTTAAAGGTTTCGCTGGATTCTGTCTGACGTCGTGACCGATTCGAAGTCTATTTAGACTCGATCGTGCCAGGATGTGGAGCGGATTCTATCCGTCGAAACCTATTTTCCAATATAGCGGAATTAAAGAAAATGATTGGCAACTGATTTTCGGCAGGGCGGTGCATAAATCAGTAATATTTATTTGACGCAATTGCAGAGGGAATGCCGAAGATCTTGGCGATGAGCGCCGGCCTTGCGCCCTTAGCGCAGCGCGACGCGGCGGCTGAGGGCCTTGCCGAGGCGCTCGATGGCGAAGTTGACGACGAAATAGACGGCCGCGGCCAGCAGATAGAATTGCAGGCTCATATAGTTGCGGCTGATCACCTCCTTGGTCGCCAGCAGCAGCTCGGTGACGCCGATCACCGACAGCAGGGTCGACGCCTTGACCATCTCGGTGCCGGTGTTGACCCAGCTGGGCAGGATCTGGCGCAGCGCCTGCGGCAGCAGGACCAGGACCACGGTCTGGCGGAAGGTCAGGCCGAGCGACTTCGCGGCCTCGGTCTGGCCCAAGGGGATCGCCTGCAGCGCGCCGCGCACGATCTCGCCGACATGCGAACTGCAGAACACCGCCAGCGCGAAGGTTCCGGCCTGCACCGCGGTCAGCTGGATGCCGATGACGGAGAGGATGTAGAAGGCGGCCAGCACCAGGACCAGCACCGGCGTGCCGCGGATGAAGTCGACGAACAGCCGGGTCGGCCAGCGCAGGGCGCGGCCGCCATAGGTCAGGGCCAGGCCGACCAGCACGCCGAAGACGGTGCCCGCGGCGATCGACACGGCCGAGATCTGCACCGTCAGCCACGCGCCGTCGAGCAGGGCCCAGCGCGCCACCCAGACCTGCTGCAGGAAAGCGTCCATCACCGGGCTCCGGGCAACCGCAGCCGCGCCTCGAGCCGGCGCAGCAGGAGGGCGATGACGGTGCAGGTGGCGACGTAGAGCAGGCTGGTGACCATCCAGGTCTCGATCACGCGGAAGCTCTCGGTGTTGATCTTGCGGGCGTAGAAGGTCAGCTCCGGCACCGCGATGGCGGCGGCCAGGGAGGTGTCCTTGAACAGCGAGATGAAGTTGCTGCCCAGCGCGGGCAGGATGTTGCGCAGCATCAGCGGCGCCACCAGCAGCCGGCGGATCTGCATCGGCTTGAGGCCGAGCGCGGTGCCGGCCTCGATCACGCCCTTCGGCACCGACTGGATGCCGGCGCGGAACACCTCGACCAGATAGGCCCCGGCATAGACCGAGAGCGAGGCGACGAAGCTGTCGATCTTGTCCAGCCGGATCCCCACCCGCGGCAGGGCGAAGAACATGAACAGCAGGATCACCAGGATCGGCAGGTTGCGGAAGAAAGTGACGTAGCCAGAGGCCAGGCCGCGGGCGACCCGGCTGCGCGACGTGGCCGCGAAGGCGCCGACCAGGCCGAGGACGCAGCCGATCAGGATCGACACCACCGCCAGGCCGAGCCCGAGCGCCAGGCCGCTCAGCAGCAGGTCGCGGCTGGCCCAGACCACGCCGAAATTGAACTGGTAGTTCACCCTGTGTCCTCTGCCGGTCGCACAGCCAATCCCCAGCCCGTCATCCCGCTCCCGACCACGTCATCCCCGCGGAAGCGGGGATCTCTTCGCCACGGAGGCGGGACGAGATTCCCGCTTTCGCGGGAATGACGGGAAAGGGGTGGGGCGGCTTACCTCATCTCGGTCGGGAAGCCGATGGCCGGGGCCGGCGGGCGCTGGCCGAACCACTGCTCGAACGAGGCGGCGTAGGTGTCGTACTCGACCCCGGTCATCGCCTCGTGCAGCGCGGTGTTGACGAAGTTCAGCCAGTCCTGGTCGCCCTTCTTCACGGCGCAGGAATAGGTCTGCGGGTTCCAGCCGTAGCCTGCGTCGACATAGCGGTCCGGGTTCTGCTTCATGAACCAGCGCAGCGAGGACATGTCGGTGGCGGCGGCTTCGGCCCGGCCGGAGTTCAGCGCCTCGTACATCAGGTCGGTGCTCTCATACTGGTCGACCGCGGCCTGCGGCAGCGCCGCGTGCACCATGTCCTCGGCATAGACATTCTGCAGCACCGACACGGTGACGCCGCTGCCGGCCGCCTTGAGCTCGTCATAGCTCTTGTACTTGCCGTCCTTCATCAGCAGCAGGCCGACGCCCTCGCGGTAGTAGGGGATGGTGAAGTTCACCTGCTGCGCCCGGGCGGCGGTGACGGTGATGAACTGGCAGGTGATGTCGACCTTGTCGGTGGTCAGGTTCGGGATGCGGGCGTCGGAGGACTGGACCACGAACTCGACCTTGGTCGGGTCGTTGAACAGGCCCTTGGCGATGATCTTGGCCATGTCGATGTCGAAGCCGGCCAGGTCGCCCTGCTCGGTCTTGAAGTGCCAGGGCGGGTTGGTGCTGCCGGTGCCGACGACCAGCTTGCCGCGGCTCAGCACCTCCTGGAGCTTGTCGGCCGCCAGGGCGCCGCCGGCGGTGCCCAGCAGCAGGGCGGCGGCGCTGACGGACAGCAGAGCCCGGGTCACGATGCGCATCTCAGCCTCCATGTTTCTTGTCCGGTATATTGGACAATGATCTTGTATGTCGGACAGTCGATACGATAAGCTCGGCTTGGCTCAAATGCAATCGAGCGCAGCGAAGGGGCGGCCATGGCGGAAGCAACCAGCCGGGAGCGGGGCATCGACCGGGCGGTGGCGATCCTGGAGCATCTGCAGGCGCGGCGCGGCCCGGTGCGGATGGGCGAGTTGGCCAAGGCGATCGGCGCGCCGCGATCGACCCTCTACGAGATCGTCGGCCGGCTGACCGCGGCGCGGATCCTGGAGCCGGTGGGCGACGGCGGGGCGGTGTTCTTCGGCCGCGCCGTGCACTATTACGCCCAGACCTATGTCGCCGGCGTCGACCTGTTGAGCCGGGCCCGGCGCGAGGTGCTGGGGCTGGCGACCGAGACCGGCGAGACGGCGCAGTTCTGCATGCTCGACGGCAGCCAGTATGTGGTGATGCTGAACGAGCCCGGGCGGCGCACCTTCCGCATCACCTCCGAGGTCGGGATCCGGCTGCCGATCCCCTGGACCGCCTCCGGCCGCCTGCTGGTGGCGCATCTCGACGCGGCCGGGATCGCCGAATTCATCCCGGACGAGGATTTCACCCTGCCCTCAGGCGAACGGATCGAGCTCGCCGCCTTCGTCGCCGAGACCGAGGCGGCGCGGGCGCGCGGCTATGCCGTGACCAAGGAGCTGGTCGACCGCTTCACCTGCTGCCTGGCGGCGCCGGTGGTGGACCACGACGCCCGGGCGGTGGCGACCCTGTGCCTGGTCACCCCGCTGGACACGCCGGAGGCGCGGCGGCAGGACCTGCTCGACACCCTGATCGCCGCCGCCCGCCGCCTGTCGCTCGCACCGCCGGGGGCGGTGGGGCTGTAGGGAGCGGCCGATTGAAGGGCCTAGGGGTGGATCACCCCGCCCGGTGGCACACCGCCTCGATGCGGTTGCCGTCCGGGTCGAGCAGGAAGGCGGCGTAGTAGCTCGGATGGTACTCCGGCCGCAGGCCCGGGGCGCCGTTGTCGCGGCCGCCCTGGGCCAGGCCGGCGCGCCAGAACGCGTCCACCGCGGCGCGGTCCGGCGCCTTGAAGCACCAGTGCCGGCGCGGCGCGTCCTCCGGCCGGGGGCCGGGCAGGATCGACAGGTAGCTGCGCTCCGGATGCACCGCATCGCAGCGCTCGCCATAGCCGATCCAGCTCCGGTTGGAGCCGACCTTGGTGACACCGAGCGCCGCCAGCACCGCGTCGTAGAAGCGCTCCGCCGTAGCGAGGTCGGAGACGGTGATCGAGACATGGTCGAGCATGGCGGGCCTCAGGGATGGCCGGGCGGAGGTGGAGCCTCCAGCCGGAAGATCTCGATCTCCGTCCGGCGGCCCGGCACGGCCTGGGGCCCGAGACTGCGCAGGTCGGACCGGTCGCCCACCGCCAGCGCCACGGTCTCGCCACTGGCCAGCACCACGATCTCGTCGGCCGGCGCCACCGCCTTGCCCAACTGTTCCAGCCGGTTGCCGAGATTCACCGCGTCGCCGACGATGGTGTAGCCCGACCGGCCACTCATGCCGATATTGCCGGCCACCACCGGGCCGCTGTGCAGGCCGATCCGCAGGCGCAGCGGCGCCAGGCCGCGGCCGCGCCGGGCGGCGTTGTCCGCCGCCACCGC
>NZ_JBFRCU010000040.1:0-61325 GCF_052113205.1 Inquilinus sp. YAF38
GGCCGGGAGAACCTGTTCCTCCACGGGCCGGGAGAACCTGTTCCTCCACGCCCAGAAGGACCACACGGTCAAGGTCCGCAACAACCATGTGAAGCGGGTCGACAACGACAAGGTCGAGAGCATCGGCGCCAGCAAGGCGATCAATGTCGCCGCCAACCACAAGGAGGAGATCGGCGGCAGCATGAACCTGACAGTGGGCGGCGCCGGCGGGGGTGCCCCTGGCCTCCTGGCCAATGTCGCCGGGCTCTCCGGCTCCTCGGCCGGGCTGATCGCCCAGGCCACCAGCATCGCCCAGCGCGGCGGCGCCTTCTCGGGCGGTGGCGGCGCGGCGCCCACCGGCGCCTCGGATGGAGGGGGCATCGCCGGCAGTCTCGCCGCCGGCGCGCTGGCTGCGACCCCGGCGCTGATGCAGAGCTTCGCCGGGCAGATCGGCGGCTCGGYGCTCGGCTTCCTCGCCGGSCCGGCYCTCAACGCGCTCTCGGGGCTCGTGGCCGGCCCCAGCACSCGCCAGGACGCCGGCGCCGCGCTGCAGGCCTCSGGCACCGGCCTGGGGTCTTCGGTCAACCAGCTGTTCTCCCTGCCCGGAATGATGAACACCGTGGTCGGCAGCTTCAAATCCGACACCGTCGGCGTCGCCCGCCACGAACAGGTCGGCGTCGCCAAGACCGTCAATGTCGGACAGGCCTATGTCGTCCAGGTGGGCGAGGAATTCGTCCTCGAGGTCGGCAAGTCGAAGATGACCCTCCGAGCCGACGGATCGATCCGCATCCTCGGCGACAACCTGAACATCACCATGAGCGGACCGGTTCAGATCAACGGCAAGACGATCGACCTGAACTGAGCGCCGGCACATGGAACTCCGCAACCATACGCCGTTCCCCGGCCTGGCGTTCAAGCAGTACAATGCGCGTTCGGAGCTGAATGGCGTCCTGGCGCTCCGAGGCACCTTCGACATCCGCCCAGGCGAGGCGCTGGCGCCGTCCACCCGCCAGACGCCGTTCCTGCTCAAGGACGAGTACGCGGGTGAAGGCCAGCGCGCCCATCTGCTGCGCCAGGCGGACTTCATCCCGTTCAAGCCCGGCACCGACGTGACGGTGCTGGCCCGCGCCCATGCTCCGTTCGGCCAGCCGCAGCCCTCATGGCTGGCCGGGATCAAAGTCGGAGACCGGCAGAAGCTGCTCCGGGTCCACGGCGCTCGCCACTGGCAGCCCGACGGCGACGGCTGGCGCATGGGTGACGCAGCCCCGGCGTCGGAGGTGCCGCTCAGCTACTATCTCGCCCATGGCGGTCCCATCCCCAAGGCGGCCGAGGAGGACGAGCCGCAGGACTGCGACCGCTTCAATCCGCTTGGTCCCGGGCGGCTGGACCCGAAGCTGAGCCTGAGGGACCGCCCCCTGCCTGCACCGCAGATCGAGGCAGCGCACGAGCCGATCACGGAATGGCAGAGAGCCTATCAGCCCGAGGGCCTGGCCCCGATCGCACCGTGGTGGCGCTTCCGGGAGCAGTACACCGGCACCTATGACGAGACCTGGCTGGCGACGCGGCACCCGTTCCTGCCGCCGGATTTCGACTATCGCTTCTACAACTGCGCCCATCCCGACCTGATCTTCACGCCGTGGCTGCGCGGCGATGAGAGGATTCGCCTGGCCAATCTCCGCCCCGAATCGCCGCTCCTGGCCTTTTCCCTGCCGGGGCTGCGGCTGGTTTGCGCGGTACACCGCAAAACCGGCGACACCGACATCCTCGCCATGCCGCTCGATGGCGTTCATATCGACGTGATCCGCCCCCCGTTGCAGGCCGTGCTGACATGGCGGATAGGCTTCGCGTGGCGGGAAGGTGTACGGGCCGTCGAGGCGCATCTGCTGGTGCCGGCGGAACCGGTATCCGCAACCAGCCGGCGGCCGCTTCCGGCGGAGGCGGGCCATGATTGATGGCCGCGGGTCGTATCCGGTCGACACCGGGAGCATGCCGCCGGATGTCGCGGCCCGGTACGGTTCGTTGATCGATCGGTTCCAGGCACTGTCTCAGGCCAAGGACTGGACCCCCGCCATCAGCGCCCTATCGGAGGCGGACGAGCTCGGCAAACCGTATCGGGTGGGGGCGGCGAAGACGGAGGAGTCTCCGCCGCAGGCCCAGTGGACGACGACACCGAAGGAGGCGATCCGCGATTCGTCGAAGCCGATCGTCCTGTCGCTGACACCGGATGTCTGCAAGACCCCGGTCGGCTCCTCGATCCCGCCGATCCCCTATTCGGTCTACGCCATTCCGGGCGAGGACGAGAAGACGACACCGACCGTGTTCTTCACCGGCGAGCGCGCCTTCGTGCTGCGCTCGAACACCACCTGCACCCATGGTGACGAGCCGGGATCGGCCAAGGGCATCAAGTCGGGCACGGTCGGGGACATCGCCGAGCCGTTGGACCATTCGAGGACGGTGCGGGCGGAGGGGATTCCGGTCATCCGGCACGAGGACCGGTTCTACATGAACCGCGGGAACACCTTCGGCGAAGTCCGGATGGCGGGAGACACGACGACCCAAGGCGGCGGCGACGGGACCGACACGCGCGGCGCCGGCGAGCGGTTCGCCGACGGCTTCAGCGAGAATGCGAGCGAGACCTGGGAGGGGGCGAAGAAGGTCGGGTCGGATGCCTTGGAGGGGGCAAAGAGCATCGCGTCCGATCTGTGGAACGATCCGCTGGGGACGCTGGGTTCGGCCGGGGAGAGCGTGGCGGGCGGTGTCACCGGGGCGGCCCAGTGGACCGGCGAGGTCGGCCAGAATCTGTGGAACGACCCGGGCGGCACTCTGGGCCGCGGCTGGGAGAACACGCAGAACACCGCCGGCACGGTCTGGCACGGCGTCTCCGACCCCTATGTCCAGGCCTATCGGGAAGGCGGGGTGGCACAGGCGCTGGGCCATGGCACCTTCGACGTGGTCAGGCTCGGGGTCGAGGCCCTGGCGACCAAGGGCGCGATCACCGTGGCCGGCAAGGCCGCCACCGTGGCGGGCGTCGCCCGCAAGATCGGCGCGGCCGAGGGCGCGGCCGCCGGCGTGGCCGAGGACGTGGTGCCGGCCGCCCGAAAGGCGGAGCAGACGGCGGAGGAGATCGAGCGGGCGACGCCGGATGAGAATGTCAGGGTGACGCGAACAAAAAGATGGGTTGCAAAGGACGTCAATGGAAGAAAAGTATATCAGAGGGACGATCTGATTGATCCGGATAGGCGAGATGCCGAAGGGCGGACAAATCGCGAGCGGATGGCAGATGGTGATGCTCCGATAGGCCCGGACGGAGAAGAGGTAAATCTTCATCATCTAACCCAGGATGAGCCAGGCTCGATGGCCGAGATCTCACAGAGCATGCATCAAGAATACAATCGAGAGCTACATATGTACAATAATCAATATGACAAATCCTACGTCGACCCGGATGGAATTCGTCATCGTTATAGCAGCGCGCCACCCTCCATGAACCGAGGACCATTTAATACGTGGAAACGAGGATACTGGAAGACCAGAGCCAACGACTTCTGACCGAAAGAGGGCAAGATGTCTACGAGAGATGTCGACACTGCTATTAAAATGATTCTCGATTCCAGAGAACCGTATCGTCAAGGAAACGGTGCTGCGGATGACATACTCTCCGCATTTGAGAGCAGATTGGGCGTGAAATTCTCACCCTCCTACAGATATTTCCTTGCAAAGATGGGAACGCTCAGCTTCATGGGCCACCAGTTCTACGGGGTCACAAGGAGTGGTCTTAACGCAGAGTCGATTCCCTGCGTCCTATGGGCTACCGAGCGCTCTCGTGAGAAGGGTCACATCACGGACTCAATGTTGCGCATCGAGATGTCCGGTTACGGCCCGTTCTATGTGATCGATCTATCACAGACAAATGCTGAAGGAGAAGGCGCCGTCTTGGAATTGCCAGTTCAAGGAATATCCGGTGGATCGGAAAAGATTGCTGACGATTTCGGAAGCTTCCTTCTCGCCGAGATCACCTCTGCCTTGTCAGGCGGCTAGGCTGGAATGCCCATTCACGTCGGGTGCCGCCCGCATCATTGCGACGGGAGAGCCGCTTCGCCTCGTCTGCGCGAGGATTGCGTCGCTGAAAGGATGAGTGCCGAGTTAAACGGCTGCAGATTGGGACCGAAATGAGTCTCTTACACAAAGACATCATTTACTCCATCAAAGAGCTTGGTCCGGCACGTCAAATTCGGGCCGCCACAAGCAACGAACTCCAGAGGGCACGCAAGATTTTACCTTCGCCTCTGGTGGATATGTTTGAAGAGATCGGATTCTGCAGCTTTGCGGACGGACTGTTCTACACATGCCATCCCGACGAAATGAGATCGATTATATCTCTGGTTTTTGGCATCGATCCGAATTTTTCTTACAATGACTGCCACGTAATTGGTTATTCAGCCTTTGGAGATTTTTACATTTGGTCAGATAAATACTACAACTTCAATATAGATTTGGCAGAGGGATTTGTATTTTGCCGGGCCCTCACTGTTAGGGATTGGAAACCCATTGCAACACCGGAACATATGGCGGCGGGCTTTTTTCCAGACATAGAGATGATCGACTTCGTTGATCAATATGGCGTTCCGCTTTACCGGCGCTGCCAGGAGAAATACGGCCGGCTCGAGCCTGGTGAGTGCTACGGCTTTTTCCCGGCGCTGGCGATCTCCGGCATTTTCGGGCCGCACCGGACGATCGAGTACATCCGCCGCGTGAAGGCGATGGAGCACTTCGCCATCCTCGCCCAACTGGACGCGTTCCAACTCGCGCGAATCGGGGTCGATGGAGCCGAGCCAGTGCGCCCCATCGGCTGAGGCCAACCTGCGGCAGAGCTTCGTATGGCACGACGGTGTCTCGGCCGCAGTGCGGACACAAGCCGGTCCCGCCCGCCCTAGACGACGCGACCGCACAAGAGGGCCGCATCTCCAGGGCGTGTCGTCGATCAAGGCCGGACCGGCGACTCGGCCGGCCTGTCCGTGGTCCGGTCAGGCGGCCGCCGCGCGGTCTTCCTCGCGCAGCGTCACGGCGATCACGGCGAGGGCCGCCAGCAGGCGGGCACCGGCCGGCCGCGACTCGGCCGAATCGGCCGGGCTGCGCCCCGGACGGCCGCCGCCGAGGGTGACGGACCGGATCTCCGCCCCGTCGATGCCGGGAATCAGCCGCGCCAGGGCGGCGTCGAACAGGCGCGACGGCCGCAGCGCCCCGCCGCCCTCCTCCGCCCCGGCCAGCCGGTCGCGGGCGATGCGGCAGGCCTGGGCCGCCAGCGCCTCGTCCTGCGCCGGCGCGGCCGCCCCCGAGGGGAGCCGCCAGGCGAGCCGGCTGCGGAAGCCGGGCAGCGACGGCCCGAGCTCGGAGACGGCCGATTCCAGCACCATGGCCTGGCGCTGGCGCCGCAGCGTCGCCGCCGCCGTGCCGGCGGCCTCGGCCGCGGAGCGGGAGTCCGGACCGTCGAGCTCGCGCAGGGTCGCCCGGACCAAGTCCAACATCTGATCAGCGCGCATGATCGTCTCCCTCAGCTCACAGGGATGGAAGGCGCCGGGGCGGGGTTCGGCACCGCCGGCGCCGGCATCGGGTTCGGCGCGGCGCCCGGGGTCTCCTGGGCCAGCGGCCGCGACGCCCGGATCCGGCTCGCATCGATATCCGGCGACAGCCCGATGACGGGCGCCGGGGCGGGGCTCGACGCCGCCGGCGCCGGAATCGGGCTCGGCGCCGCCGGTGCCGGAACCTGATTCGGCGCGGCGCCCGCGGGGGTCTCCGTCAGCGGCCGCGACGCCCGGATCCGGCTGAGGTCGACATCCGGCGACAGCCCGGCGCGCGCCTGCAGCGTCGGCGCCGCCACCGGCTCGCCCTCACCGATGGTGTGGACCAGGCCGGAGACCGAGACGATCAGGCCGCTCAGATCATTGATGGTCGAGGCCTGCTCGGGCACCGTGGCGGCGTTCCGGCTGGTCGACACGCGGGTCCGGCCGAGGGCCAGGCTGACCTGGCGTTCGGCCTTCTGCAGCTCGGCATACTGGTCCGGATTCACCCGGCGGCCGCCCTGGTCGTCCAGGTTGGACCTCGTCTCGACGATCTGCTGCTTCAACTGCGTCAGCCGCTGCCGCATGGTCTCGACCGTGCGGTCGAGCGTGAGGCGCGAGGTTTCCGTCTTGCGGGCCAGGGCCTCGGCCGACAGCGGCGTCTCGGCAACCAGCGTCGCTGCCGGCGCCGCGGGTTCCGGCCCCTTGGCGTAGCCCGGAAACGCCTTCTGATCGGGGATCTCCTGGCCGCAGGCCGCCGCCAGCAGGGACAGGGCCAAGGCGGCGACCGGAGGCTTGATCGACATCATCGGCATCACCTTTCGCGAATGGGGAACGGGCCGGGACCCGCGGGTCCCGGCCGGCCAATCACCCTCGCAATCCGCTCACCCGCGCAGCGTGGTGCCGACGTCGTAGCTCGCCACCTGGTTGCTCACGGGCTTATGGTTCTCGTCATAGGTGGTGTACTTCAGATCCACCTTGGTGAAGTTCAGCGTGACCTCCTCGACCGGGCGGTCGCCCGTGGTGTTGATCTGATAGCCGCTGACCAGCGCGTTGGTCAGCTTGTACTCCATATAGGTGCTGCCCGGGCTGCCGGTGGTGACCAGATGGATGGTCACGGCCTTGCCCTGGTTGCCGGTCGCGGCGGCCTCGAACAGCTTCAGCGACGCCCCGTCCATCGCCTTGGTCAGGCGGATCTCGCCGATCACCGGCTCGGAGGCCTCGCGGTTCTGGGAGGAGCCGGACGGCGTCGAGACGGCGCGGTGCACGCCCCAGTTCAACGACGCCACATCCATCCACTTCTTGTGGTTCTCCTGGGTGGCATCGCCCTGGATGCCGTCGATCTGAACATAGATCGCCATGGTCCCTCAGTCTCCTTCTTAGGAAATAAAATGATAACAGCTCATCCGATGCAGGGGTCCGGCTTCAACACGAGGGCTCCAGCAATCCAGAACACCTCGGACCATGAACTTCCCTGGAATCACTTCCCAAATTGCAGATGATCTCTGTTGCGCCCGGCCGCTGCCCACCCAAACCGCCTATAATCTTCGCAGCGGCCCTGACACATCAGCGTCACATTTCAGTCCAGATCCCCTTGGGGTGACTCAAGCTCGCTCGAGACAGAAGCATCTATACACAGGATTAAGGATTCTGGAAGGCGAAAGGCATTTAGCGCATAATCGATACTCGCATGCTCGAAGGAGGTCCCTGGTGCGGTTTTGTCGGACAATTCTCGCCGTGGTGGCGAGCGCAGCCCTGCCGTTCGGCCTCGTTTTGGCCCAGCAGCCCGAGTCGCCGCTGCCGCCGCCCAATCCGGAGGCGCCGCCCTACTATAAAACCCTCGCTCTTGAGGGCGATTTCAAAACAGATCCTTTTCCCATCGGCGTCGTCGCCGGCGGGCAATACTCCGTCTCCCGCATGGGCCGGGACTGCATCGGCAACATCACCGCCGAGCGCCCCGACGTGACGGTCGAGTTCAAGGACGGGAAGCGCCCCCTCACCCTCTATGCCGCCGCCGGATCGGACACCGCGCTTCTCGTCCACACCCCGGGCGGACAGTGGCTGTGCGCGGACGACACCACCGATGGCGGCATGAACCCGGCGCTGACCTTCGACCGGCCGGAGAACGGCAGCTACGCCGTCTGGGTGGCGTCGGTCGATACCTCCAGCCGTCCGGTCCCGGCCGTTCTGGCGATCAGCGAGTTTCCCCCTTCCTGGTGATGGCATGGCGGACGGATCATTTACCTATGTGAGCTGGGCGTCGCTTCGCCGTTCCCGACCACTAGGATATGTCGCTATGCTCAAGGGAATCCGACCTATTATAGACAGGTCTGTGGTGCGATCGGCATTAAGCGAGCAGCCCGGTGCAAACTCCTGAGGTCCTGAACATCCAGGCGCTGCTGGCGCCGGTTCCGGGGGCGAGCCCGGCCGGCGTGGATCCGCGCTCGGACGCCTCGTCGGCCGCGCCGTTCCAGCGCCTGCGGGATCTGCGGGCGCAGGCGCGCACACAGGAGCGCGCGGCCGATGCCGAGGACGACGCGGCCCAGCCGACGGCGGAGTGGCGCCAGATCGTCGCCGCCGCGGCTGAGATCCTGGCAGGGCAGTCGAAGGATCTCGAGGTCGCCGCCATGATGGTCGAAGGCCTGACGCGGCTGCACGGCTATGCCGGGCTGCGCGACGGCTTCCGGCTGCTGCATGCCCTGCTCGAGCGGCACTGGGACGGCCTGCACCCGGCGCCCGACGAGGACGGCCTGGCGACGCGCCTGCGCCCGATCACCGGGCTGAACGGCGAGGGCGCCGAGGGCACGCTGATCCGGCCGATCCGGAAGATCCCCCTGATTCGCGGGCAGCAGGGCGACTATGCGCTGTGGCAGATCATCCAGGCGGGCGAGGTCGCCGCGCTGGACGACGACCGGCGGCAGCAGCGCCTGGCGGCCGGAGCCCAGGATCTCGACGCGGTCACCGCCGCGGCCCAGGCGATGGATGCGACGGAGGTGTCGACGATGCTGGCCGACATCGTCGGTGCCCAGGACGCCTTCCTGCAGCTGTGCCACGCCCTGGACCAGCGGTGCGGCGCGGCATCGCCGCCGAGCTCGAACATCCGCAACGTGCTGGAGGCGGCCCGCGACGCCCTGTTCCTGGCCCTCGGCGATCGCGGCCAGTCGCTGCGCCAGGCGATCGGCGCGCCGCCCAGTGCCGCCGCGGCCGTGCCACCCGCGCCACGTCCACAGTCCGATGCGACCGGAGCCGACGCGCCCACCGCGGCAGCGCCGGCCGGCGGGATCCGCGACCGCGAGGATGCCTTTCGCCTGATCGAGCAGGCCGCCGCCTGGTTCCGCCGGATGGAGCCGCAGGCGCCGATCTCATACACGCTGCAGGAGGCGGTGCGGCGGGCCCGCCTGCCGCTGCCCGATCTGATCGACGAGTTGATCCGGGACGATGCCGCCCGGGGGGATTTTCTGGTGGTCGCCGGCATCAGGTCCCGCGGCGGGTGATGCCGCGGGCGAACGTCTCGGGAGCAACGCATTGAACAAGACGAGGTCGAGGTGATGATGTCCAGCATTCACGACAAGCTCGAGCGTGTCCGCAAGCCGCGCGTCCACATCACCTACCAGGTCGAGACCGAAGGCGCGGTCATCGAGAAGGAGCTGCCCTTCGTGGTCGGTGTGCTCGGCGATTTTTCCGGGGACCCGACCCAGCCGCTGGCGCCACTGCGCGAGCGCAAATTCGTGCAGATCGACCGCGACAACTTCAACGACGTCATGGCGCGGATCGCGCCGGGCCTCAATCTCCGGGTCGAGAACACGCTGAAGGATGACGGCACCGAGTTCTCCGTCAACCTGGCCTTCAAGYCGCTCGACGACTTCGAGCCGGCCGCGGTCGTCCACCAGGTCGAGCCGCTGCGCAAGCTGCTGGAGACCCGGAACCGGCTGCGCGATCTGATGACCAAGATCGACCGCTCCGAGGATCTCGAGGCCCTGCTCGAGCAGGTGCTGCAGAACAAGGAGCAGCTGTCCCGGCTCTCGCATGAGCTCGGCACCCAGGATGCGCCCCAAGCGGGCGGCGGCGGAACGAAGGAGTAAGGGCCATGGCCGTGGAGAAGTCCCAGTCCCAGACCGCCGCCCCGGTCGTCGAGACGACGACCACGCTGCTCGACCAGGCGATCTCGGCGACGCGGCAGACCGAGCCCGAGCGCGCGCAGGAGCTGCTGCGCACCCTGACGGAAGAGGCGCTCAAGGGCACCGTCACCTACGACCGCAATCTGACCGCGACGCTGAACCAGGCGATCAAGGTCATCGACGAGCAGTTGTCCCGCCAGCTGGCGGCGATCATGCATCACGAGAAGTTCCGGCAGCTCGAAGGCTCCTGGCGCGGACTGCACCACCTGATCAGCAACACGGAGACGAGCGCCATGCTCAAGATCCGTGTCATGAACGTCTCGAAGCGCGAGCTGCATCGCGATCTGAACAAGGCGGTGGAGTTCGACCAGAGCCAGATCTTCAAGAAGATCTACGAGAGCGAGTTCGGCACCCCCGGCGGCGAGCCCTATGGCGCGCTGATCGGCGACTACGAGTTCTCCAACCACCCGGAGGATGCCGAGCTGCTGCAGCACATCAGCCAGGTCTCGGCGGCGGCCTTCGCCCCCTTCGTCTCGGCAGCGGGCCCGGCCCTGTTCGGCTTCAATGACTACACCGAGCTGTCGCGGCCGCGCGACCTGGAGAAGATCTTCGAGGCCCAGGAATACGCGAAGTGGCGCAGCTTCCGCGACAGCGAGGACAGCCGCTTCGTGACCCTGACCATGCCCCGGGTCCTGGCCCGGCTGCCCTATGGCGACAGCACCCGCCGGATCGACGAGTTCGATTACGAGGAAGCGCCGATCGACGCCCAAGGCGTCCGCCGGGCGATGCAGCACGACCATTACTGCTGGATGAATGCGGCCTATGTGATGGGGACGCGGCTGACCGACGCCTTTGCCCAGTACGGCTGGTGCACCGCCATCCGCGGCGCCGAGGGCGGCGGCAAGGTCGAGGACCTGCCATTCCACACCTTCGTCAGCGACGACGGCGATCCGGACCACAAATGCCCGACCGAGATCGGCATCACCGACCGGCGCGAGGCCGAGCTGTCGCGCCTCGGCTTCCTGCCGCTCTGCCACTACAAGAACACCGACTATGCGGTGTTCTTCGGGGCCCAGAGCACGCAGAAGCCGAAGAAGTACGACCGGCCCGAGGCGACGTCGAACGCCGCCATCTCGGCCCGCCTGCCCTACATGATGGCCACGTCGCGCTTCGCCCACTACCTCAAGGTCATGGCCCGGGACAAGGTCGGCTCCTTCCTCGAGGCGGAGGATTGCGAGGCTTGGCTGAACCGCTGGATCATGAATTACGTCAACAACAACAAAGATGCGAGCCAGGACATGAAGGCTCGCTATCCCCTGGCGGAGGCCAAGATCTCGGTCAAGGAGATCCCGGGCTCGCCCGGCGCCTACAACGCGGTCGCCTGGCTGCGGCCCTGGCTGCAGATGGAGGAGCTGACCACCTCGCTGCGCATGGTGGCGCGGATTCCGAACGCCGGCGGCAACGGCTGATCCCGGCCGATGCCGGAAGAGGCAGCGGCGCGCACCCAGCCGTCCGGTGATAGCCGGACGGGCCTGGGGCCGGACCTGATCGACCGCATCTTCGCCGGCGGGGGCCGGGACGCCGCCGACGGGGCCGGTCCCGTCGTCGCGTTCCTGGCCGAGCCACGCCGGGCGCAGGCGCTCGTCCTCTGGTTCGGGCGGGCGGAGGCTGCGCGCCTGCTGCGCGACCGCCGGGCGCTGCTGGCGGCGATCGACCGGGAGATCGCCCGGATCGACGCCATGATCTCGGCGCAGCTCGACGCCATCCTGCACGCGCCCAGGCTGCAGCAGCTCGAAGCGAACTGGCGCGGCGTCGCCTATCTGGTCGACGGCGCCGCCGGCACCGCCGCCAAGATCCGCCTGCTGGATATCGGCTGGGCGGAGGTCTGCCGCGATCTCGAACGGGCGATCGAATTCGACCAGAGCCAGCTGTTCCAGAAGGTCTATGAGCAGGAATTCGGCACGCCCGGCGGCGAGCCGTTCGGTGTCCTGGTCGGCGCCTACGAGATGCGGCACAAGCCGGCGCCCGGCCACCCGACCGACGATGTCGCGGGGCTGCGGGGCATGGCGCAGATCGCCGCGGCCGCCTTCGCCCCGTTCATCGCCGGGGCGCATCCAACCCTGCTGGGCGTCACCAGCTTCGCCGAGCTGGGCCAGCCGATCGACCTCGCGCCCGGCTTCCGCTCCCCCGATTACGTCCGCTGGCACGGGCTGCGGGAGATCGAGGAGGCCCGGTTCCTCGGCCTCACCGCCCCGCGGGTCCTGATGCGGCTGCCCTGGGCCGATGACGGCCGCCGGGCCGACGGCTTTCGCTATCGCGAGGACGCCTCCGCCCCCGATCTCTCCGGCTATTGCTGGGCTCCCGCCGTCTTCGCCTTCGCCGGCACGCTGATCCGCGCCTTCGACCAGTTCGGCTGGTTCGCCGAGATCCGCGGCGCCGCCGCGCAGGGCGGCAGCGGCGGGCTGGTCACCGACCTGCCCAGCATGTCGTTCGGCACCGACCGGCCGGGCATCGGCTATAAGATCGCCCTCGATGTCGAGCTGACCGACGCGATCGAGAAGGACCTGACGGATCTCGGCATCATCGCGCTGTCCCGGGCGCGGGATACGCCGCATGCGGTGTTCCACGGCAACCCGTCGCTGCAGCGGCCGAAGGGCGACAGCCGACAGCCGGCGGCGGCGGCCAACGCCCGGCTGTCCGCCATGCTGCAGTACATCTTCTGCATCAGCCGCTTCGCCCATTACGTGAAGGTGATCGGCCGCGACCGCATCGGCGCCTTCCACACCGTCGAGGACTGCCAGGAATTCCTGCGCCGCTGGCTGCTCGGCTACTCGATCGCCAGCGACACCGCCACTAGCGAGCAGCGCGCCCGCTATCCGCTGCGTGAGGTCGACGTCTCGGTGCGCGAGTTGCCCGGGCGGCCGGGCCTGTATGGCTGCGTCATCCATCTGCGGCCGCATTTCCAGCTGGACCAGGTGGCGTCGAGCTTCCGCCTGGTCACCGAAATCGCCCATGCCGGCCAGGCCGCATGATGCTGCCGACCGAGTCGAGGAAACGAGTCGAGGATCCGACATGACCTCTGCGACCGAGCATTTCCAGGCCGGCCGCCTGGCCGAGGCCCTCGCCGCCGCCCTGGCCGAGGTGAAGGCCGCGCCCGGCGTCACGGCGAAGCGGGTCTTCCTGGCCGAGCTGCTGTGCTTCGCCGGCGACTTCGAACGGGCCGACCGCCAGCTCGACATCGTCGCCGACCAGGATCCCGGGGCGGCGCTGGGCCTGGCCCTGTTCCGCCAGCTGATCCGCGCCGCCCAGGCCAGGGCCGAGCATTTCTCCGCCGGGCGGCTGCCGGAGTTCCTGGACCCGCCGGCGCCGCATCTGCAGCGCCTGCTCGAGGCTGGGCTTGCCCTGCGCGATGGACAGGGGGCGGAGGCCGGCCGCCTCTCCGCCGAGGCGGAAGCCCTGCGGCCGCCCTGCCCCGGCCGCCTGGACGATGCCGAGATCGACGACCTGCGGGACATCGACGACCTCGTGGCGCCGGTCTTCGAGGTGCTGACCAGCACCGGGAAATATTACTGGGTGCCGATGGAGCGCGTCGCCGCGATCGAGTTCCACGCTCCGGAGCGGCGGCGGGACCTGCTGTGGCGGCGCGCCTCGATCACCGTCACGGACGGCCCAGAAGGCGATGTCTACCTGCCGGTGCTGTATGCCGGGGCCGCGGAGGGCGCCGATGACGGCGCCAGGCTGGGCCGGATCACGGAATGGCAGGGCGGGACCGGCACCCCGGCCCTCGGAATCGGGCAGCGCTGCTGGCTGGCGGGCGAGGCGGCGGTGCCGATCCTGCAGGCCGGCCGGTTCGAAGCCCGCGCGCCAGACGCCGGAGCGGCCCATGGCGAAGGATGACGGTGCCCTCCTGCTCTCGGTGCTCGACCGCCTGCTGGCGGACGAGGCGGAGCCGGCCATGCGCGGCGGCGTGCAACGCGGGGTCCGGTCCCTGGCGGAGATCCGCAACGGGGTCAGGCGCGACCTGGAGAGCCTGCTGAACACCCGGGCGCGGCCGATCGCCTGGCCCGACGCGTGGGACGAGCTCCGCTCCGCCCTGACCGGCTACGGCCTGCCGGACTTCACCGCTTTGTCCATGACCTCCGCCGAGGACCGCGAGCGCTTCCGCGCCGTGATCGAGGCCACCATCCGCCGGTTTGAGCCGCGGTTCCGCTCCGTCGCGGTCCGCCTGCTCGACAACACCGAGGGCCTGGACCGCACGCTGCGGCTGCGGATCGACGCGCTGATGCATGCCGAACCGTCGCCGGAGCCGATGACCTTCGATTCGGTGCTCGAACCGGTGAGCCGCAGCTTCTCGGTGACCTCGCGCAGCCATGGCTGAAGACCTTCTCGCCCATTATCAGCGCGAGCTGACCTATATCCGCCGCCTGGCCGGCGAGTTCGCCGACGCGCATCCGAAGATCGCCGGACGGCTGCGGCTGAGCGGCGAGGCCACCGACGATCCCTTCGTCGCCCGGCTGATCGAGGCCTTCGCCTATCTGAACGCGCGGATCCGGACCAAGCTCGACGACGACTTCCCGGAGCTGACGGACGCGCTGATCGGGGTGCTGTACCCGCATTACGCGGCGCCGATCCCGTCGATGGCGATCGCGCGGTTCGACTGCCGGGCGGATATGCGCGGCGCCTATCGCGTCCCGCCGGGGACCGAGGTCGGCACCGAAACCGTGGACGGCGAGGCCTGCCAGTTTCGGACGGGATACCCGCTGACCCTCTGGCCGATCGCGATCGACACGGTCGCCTTCGGCGCCAGGCCGATGGCGGCGCCGCCCAATCCGCGGGCCGCCGGCGCGACCGCCATCCTACGCGTCGGCCTGCGCTGCCTGAACGAGGCGACGACCTTCTCCTCGCTCGGCGTCGAGACCCTGCGCTTCCACCTGTCCGGCCCGGCGCTGCAGGCGCTGCCGCTATACGAGCTGATCCACAATGACTGCCTGTCGATCGCGGTGGCCGACGGCCCGACCGATCCTAGCCCGGCGATCCTGCCGGCCGCGGCGATCAAGCCGGTCGGCTTCGGCCCCGACGAGGGGCTGCTGCCGTACCCGGCCCGGTCGCATCTCGGCTATCGACTGCTGACCGAATATTTCGCCTTCCCCGAGAAGTTCCTGTTCTTCGACCTCGAGGGGCTGGAGGCCAAGACGCTGCTCGCTGCCGGCCGGCGGATCGAGATCTTCTTCTATCTGCGCCGCGGATCGGCCGATCTGGAGCGCAGCATCGGGGCGGATTCCCTGGCCCTCGGCTGCACCCCGATCGTCAACCTGTTCCCGCTGCGGGCGGAGCCGATCACGGTCAGCCAGGCAACCACCGACTATCGCGTCGTCCCCGACTCCCGGCGGCCCATGGCGACCGAGGTCTATTCGATCGACCAGGTCGAGAGCTCGGACGAACGCGGCCAGGTGACCGCCTTCGAGCCGTTCTATGCGCTTCGGCATGCCGGCGCCCGGCGCGCCTATTGGCACGCGGCGCGCCGGCCCGGCGGGCAGGGCGAGCGCGGGACGGAGGTCTTCCTGTCCCTGGTTGACGAGGCCTTCGACCCGGTGTCCTCGTCCAAGACGACGCTCTCGGTCGACCTCCTGTGCCTGAACCGGGACCTGCCGAGCCGCCTGCCCTTCGGCGGCGGCCATCCGCATCTGAGCGCGGCGGATTCATCCCCGGCGATCGACCGGGTCCTCTGCCTGACGCCGCCAACGCCGACGCTGCGCCCGGCCCTGGGCAAGCGCGGCCGCTGGCGGCTGGTCTCGCATCTCGCGCTCAACCACCTGTCGCTGACCGACGACACGGACGGCATCGAGGCGCTGCGCGAGATCCTGAAGCTCTACGATTTCCGGGATTCGCCCGACACGCGGGCCGTGATCGACAGCCTGCTGAAGGTCTCCGGCCGCCGCGGTTCGGCGCGCCTGCCGGGCGACGTGCTCGGCGGCTTCGCCCGGGGCGTCGACATCACCGTCGAGTTCGACGGCGAACGCTTCACGGCCGCCGGCCTCTACCTCTTCGCCTCGGTGCTGGAGCGCTTCCTCGGCCTGTATTGCAGCATCAATTCCTTCTCGCGGCTGACCGCATTCATCCGCGGCCGCTCGCAGCCGCTGCGGCGGTGGCCGCCGCGGGCGGGGGAGACGGTGCTGCTGTGATCGACCGCCTGACCAAGAAGCCCTGGAGCATCGAGGCCTTTCAGGCCATCCGCCTGCTCGAGACCGCGGCCCGGAAGCGGGACCCGGGCCAGGACGGCCGCGGCCGCCCGATCGGCGAGGATCTGCCGCCCGCCGGCGAGGCCGTGCGGCTGACGGGCACCACCTCCCTCGCCTTTCCGGCCGGCTCGGTCGCCCGGTTCGACCCGCCTGCCCCGGACGAAAGCGGGCCGCCCCGGCTGGCCGTCACCCTGTTCGGGCTGACCGGCCCGTCCGGCGTCCTGCCCAGCCACCTGACGGCCGAGGTCAACCGCGCGGCCCGCCAGAAGCGGCCGGGGCTGAAGGCGTTCCTCGACCTGTTCCAGCATCGGCTCGCCTCGTTCTTCTATCGCGCCTGGGCGAAATACCGCCTGCCGATCGCCTATGAGCGCGCGGGCGGCGCCGAGGACGGGATCTCCGACGCCCTGCGCGCCCTCGTCGGCCTGGGCACGCCGCATCTGCAGCGGCGCCTGGCGGTCGATGACGAGGCGATCATCCACTACGCCGGGCACTTCGCCCGCTGGCCCCGGTCCGCGGTCGCGCTGGAGGCCATGCTGGGCGATTATCTCGGCCTCCCCGTGGCGGTGAAGCCGTTCGAGGGCAACTGGCTCACCCTCCCACCGGAGGAGCGCAGCGTCCTGCCGACCGCCGCCTCGCCGGACGGCAATTTTTGCCGGCTCGGAATCGACGCGGTCGCCGGCGACAGGGTGTGGGACCGCCGCGGCAAGTTCCAGATCCAGGTCGGCCCCGTGTCCTGGGCACGCTTCCGGACCCTGCTGCCAGGATCGGACGAGGTCCGCCGCCTGGCCGAGCTGACCCGGCTGTATGTCGGGCCCGGCCTCAGCTTCAATCTCCGCGTCGTGCTCGACCGCAGGGAGGTGCCGGAGCCGCGGCTAGGCCCCGAGGCGTCAAGGCTCGGCTGGACCAGCTGGGCGGTGTCGCAGCCGCCGCTGGCCGACCTGTCCGACGCCGTCTTCGAACTCGACGACATCTGATCACAGCCGCACGCAACAAGAGCCCCGCATGGCCGCCATCGATCTGAAATCCCTCGTCGGCAAGCTGAACGCGCCGTGCCGCCGCGCGCTCGAAGGCGCTGCCGGCCTGACCCTGTCGCGATCCCAGTTCAACGTCGAGATCGAGCACTGGCTGGTGAAGCTTCTCGAGGATGAGCGGTCCGACGTCGCCGCCTGCCTGCGCCACTATGAGATCGCGGCCGAGCGGGTCGCGGCCGAGCTGGCCCGCAGCCTCGACCGGCTGAAGACCGGGAATGCCCATCCTCCCGCCCTGTCGCCCTCGCTGGTCTCGCTCGGGCGTGAAGCCTGGCTCCTGGCCACGCTGGAATATGGCGACGGGCAGATTCGCTCCGGGCACCTGCTCGTGGCGCTGCTGTCCGACGAGACGCTCGGCCAGCATGCCCGCGCGGCGTCGCCCTCCCTCGCCCGCATCCCGCCCGACGAGCTGCGCCGCAGGCTGGCCGCCATCGCCGCCGCCTCGGCCGAGGCCGAGACCGTCGAAACGACGGCGCGAACCGACGGCGCCGGCCCGCGGCCGGCCGGCACGGGGCGGACCGAGGCGCTGGACCGCTACACCATCGACCTGACCGAGCGCGCCCGCGCCGGCCGGCTCGACCCGGTGCTCGGCCGCGACGGCGAGATCCGGCAGGTCATCGACATCCTGACGCGGCGGCGTCAGAACAATCCGATCCTCACCGGTGAGGCCGGGGTGGGCAAGACCGCCGTGGTCGAAGGCTTCGCCCTGCGGATCGCCGCCGGCGACGTCCCGGAGGATCTGCGCAACGTCTCGCTGCGCACGCTCGACCTCGGCCTGCTGCAGGCCGGCGCCGGGGTGAAGGGCGAGTTCGAGAACCGCCTGAAATCGGTGATCGAGGAGGTGCAGGCCAGCCCGCGGCCGATCATCCTGTTCATCGACGAGGCGCACAGCCTGATCGGCGCCGGCGGCCAGGCCGGGCAAAGCGATGCCGCCAACCTGCTGAAGCCGGCCCTGGCGCGAGGCGAGTTGCGGACCGTCGCCGCGACGACCTGGTCCGAGTACAAGAAGTACTTCGAGAAGGACGCGGCCCTGACCCGCCGCTTCCAGGTGGTGAAGGTCGACGAGCCGGGCGAGGCGGCCGCGATCGACATGATGCGCGGCGTCGTGCCGATGCTGGAGGCGCATCACGGCGTCCGGATCCTGGACGAGGCGGTCGAAGACTGCGTCCGGCTGTCCCACCGCTACGTCGCCGGCCGGCAGCTGCCCGACAAGTCGATGAGCCTGCTCGACACCGCCTGCGCCCGGGTGGCGATGGCCCAGGCGGCCACGCCCGAGGCGATCGAGGACCGCCGGCGCCGGATCGAGCGGCTGGAGGGCGAGATCACCATCCTGCGGCGCGAGGAAGCGACGGGCGGGGAAACGGGCCGGATCGCCGAGCTGCAGTCCCGGCGCGACCAGGCCGCGGCCGAGCACGAGGCGCTGCAGAACCGCTGGGAGGAGGAGCGCGGCCTCGTCGACCGGATCCGCGGGCTGCGCGACCGGATCGAGGCGGCCCAGGGCCTCGGCCCCGAGACGGACACCTCGTCCGAGGACGTCGAGGACGTCGCGGCGCTGCGTGCCGAATACGCCGAGGCCCGCCAGGCACTGGCCGAGTTGCAGGGTGAGGCGCCGCTGATTCCGGTCGAGGTCGACGCCCAGGGGGTCGCCGCGGTCGTCGCCAACTGGACGGGCATCCCGGTCGGCCGCATGGTGTCCGACGAGATCCGGTCGATCCTGGCCTTGGAGGACCGCCTGCGCGAGCGGGTGGTGGGCCAGAACCATGCGCTGGAGGCGGTGGCCCGGGCCATCCGCACCGCCCGGGCCAAGCTGACCGACCCGCGCAAGCCGATCGGCGTGTTCCTGTTCCTCGGCCCGTCCGGCGTCGGCAAGACCGAGACCGCCCTGGCCCTGGCCGATCTGCTGTATGGCGGCGAGCAGAACCTGACGGTCATCAACATGTCGGAGTTCAAGGAGGAGCATAAGGTCTCGCTCCTGCTCGGGTCGCCGCCCGGCTATGTCGGCTACGGCGAGGGCGGGGTGCTGACCGAGGCGGTGCGGCGGCGCCCCTACTCCGTCGTGCTGCTGGACGAGTTGGAGAAGGCGCATCCGGGCGTCCAGGACATATTCTACCAGGTGTTCGACAAGGGCATGTTGCGGGACGGCGAAGGCCGTGACATCGACTTCAAGAACACCGTGATCATCCTGACCTCGAATGTCGGCACCGACCTCGTCGCCAAGCTCTGCGCCGATCCCGACACGGCCCCCGCCCCCGCCGACCTCGCCGCGGCGCTTCGCCCGGGGTTGCTGAAGGCCTTCAAGCCGGCCTTCCTCGGCCGCCTGTCGGTGATCCCCTTCCTGCCGCTGGACGACGACACGATGCGCGGCATCGCCCGGCTGCAACTCGACCGGATCCGCCGGCGCATCGAGGAGGCCTATGGCGCGCGCTTCAGCTACGACGACAGCCTGATCGACGAGCTTCTGGCCCGCGCGACCGAGAGCGAAATCGGCGCCCGGGCCATCGAGCAGATCCTGGCGAACACGGTTCTGCCCGAGTTGGCCGCCGAGTGTCTCGCCCGCATGGCGGATTCCGCTCCTGTCCAGGCGGTGTCCGTATCCGTCGACTCCCACGGCGCGATCCAATATCGTGTCTCATAGCGCGGTCAGGACTGTGCTCCCTCGCACCTTCTCCCGAGCTCCTCGGCCATGAAGCTGACCCTTGACCTCACCGCCGGCGGTTCCGGCCCCTATGGGGGCGACGCCACCCGGACCCTCGATCGCTGTGGCCTGACCCTGGGGCGCGGCCAGGACAATGACTGGGTGCTGGAGGATGGCTCGCGGTTCGTCTCGAAGAACCATTGCCTGATCGACTATGTCGACGGCCGATACGTGCTGTTCGACCTGTCGACCAACGGCACTTTCGTCAATGGCGGGACGACGCCCGTCGGCCGCGCCGGCAGCCTCGTGCTGTCCGACGGCGACCGGATCGCGGTCGGCGACTACCATTTCCTGGTCCGCCTGTCCGGCGCGGACGCACCGGCCGCCAGCCATTCGATCGACATCGACGATCCCATGGCCATGCCCTTCGGCGTCGACACGGCGGGCGGCGCGAAGCTGCCCCCGCATCGGCCGGAGGCGACGGGATGGCCGCCGGTGCCGACACAGGCCCGCCGCTCCCCCTTCGAGGCCGCGTCCGACGAAGGCTGGGCCCGCGCGGCCGAGCCCGACCATACCCCGGCGCATCATGTGGCCATCCGGACTTCGGCGCCGCAGTTCCGGGAGATTCCGGAGGATTGGGCCGAGGACAACCCGGCCCCGGCGGAGAGGCCCGTACCGATCCGGCCGATCCCGCGGGACTGGCACGACACGCCGACGCCGCAATCTCCGCCGCAACCGACCCCCGCGCCCCCTGCCCCCCAGGCGGTGCCGCCCGCGCCCGAGGCAGCGCCGCCAGCACTCGGCCCCGATCCGCTGCGCCTCATCCTCGAGGCGGCCGGCCTGGATCCCGCCCAGTTTCCGGCGGAGCGCGGCGAGGAGCTGGCGCGCATGATCGGCCAGATCCTGCGCAGCAGCGTGCAGGGGCTGCTCGAAGCGCTCGACGCCCGATCTTCCTTGAAGACGGAGTTCCGGATCGAACGGACGGCGATCCAGCCGCGCAACAACAACCCGCTGAAATTCGCGACCTCGGTGGAGGAGGCGATCACCGCCATCCTGTCGCCGCCGCTGCCGGCCTTCGCCAAGGGAGCGGATGCGATGGAAGAGGGGTTCCGCGATCTTCGCCGGCATCAGATCGGCACCATCGGCGGCATGGAGGCGGCGCTGCGACATCTGCTCGACCGGCTGTCGCCGGACGCGGTGGCGGAATCTGCGGGCGGCGCCTCCGGCGGGCTGGGCGCGGTCCTGCCGGCGGCCCGCAAGGCCCGGCTCTGGGATGCCTATGCCGCCCTGCATCGGCAGATGTCCGACCGGGCTTCCGAAAACGTGCGGGACCTGTTCGGCAAATCCTTTGCCGAAGGATACGAACGTCTGCGCGATCCGGTTCAGAAGTAATCGTCGGAAAGTCGAACAGTCATAATAACAGCGTAGATTTCGCACCCGTAATGAGGATGTAACGCATGCCGGCTATGGACAGAAGGACGGGCTTTTTCCTCGCAGTCTGGCCTCAGGACAAAACGCCTGCTAAACAGGACGACAATGCTACCGGCCGAGCGAAATAGGAGATGCGATTGCAGCAGTTGATCGCAGTGGTGGTCGCGGCCGGGCTGCTGGCGGGGTGCAGCACCGTCGGGGCGATCAGCGACATGGTCGATCGGACGCTCGGCTTCAAGCCGGGGGACACGACGATCACCGTGGACGCCGCGCCCGGCGTCAATCCCGACGCCTCGAGCCGCCCGTCGCCGATCCTGGTCCGGATCTATCAGCTCAAATCGGGGGCGGCGCTGGAACAGGCCGACTATTTCAAGCTGACCGAGAACCCCCAGGCGGCGCTCGGGGACACGCTGATCAGCAGCGAGCAGATGCTGCTGACGCCGGGCAAGACCCGGACGCTCTCGGTGCAGTTCGACCCTGCCGCCCATCAGATCGGGGTGGTAGCCGGCTTCCGCGACATCGACCGCGCCAAGTGGCGCGCCGTCGAAAGCGTCGATCCCGGCGATGTCGACGCGGTGGCGATCCATGTCGGCGCCGCCGACATCTCGATCAAGGTCGAGGATTAGATGGGCTGGGACAACAAGGTCGTCTGGGCGGAGGGCATGTTCCTCCGCACCCACCACTTCCAGCAGTTCGACCGCTATGTCGAGAAGCTGGTCCGCGCCCGCGTCGCCGGCCTGCTGCCCTATGGCTGGGGCATCCGTGAGCTGCACATCAATCGCGACCTGCTCGGCACTGGAAAGTTTGCCGTTTCGGGGGTGTCGGGGGTGCTGGACGACGGCACGCCGTTTTCCGTGCCGGAGGATGCCGACCATCCCCCGCCCCTGACGGTGCCGGAGAACACCAGGAATGCCATCGTCTATCTGGCGGTGCCGGTCCGGCAGCCGGGCAATCCGGACATCGACCACAACGAGGCCAATGCGACGGCGCGCTATGCCACCACGGAGTTCGAGGCGACGGATGCGAACGCATTCTCCCCGGCGGTGGCCGCCATGCAGGTGGCCCGGCTGAAGCTGCGCTATCTGCTCGAGACCGACGACCGGTCGGGCTATGTCTGCCTCGGCCTCGCGCGCATCGTCGAGGTCCGGGCCGACCGCTCGATCGTCCTCGACGACAGGTACATCCCGCCCTGCCTGGCGCATGACGCCTCGGCCAGCCTGTCCGGCTACGTCTCCGAGCTGGTCGGGCTGCTGCATCATCGCGGCGAGGCCCTGGCCGGCCGGGTCAACGCCTCCGACGCGCGCGGCGTGGCCGAGGTGGCGGATTTCCTGCTGCTACAGCTGGTTAACCGTGCCGAACCCCTCTTCGCCCATATCGCCGCCGCCTCCGGCATCCATCCCGAGCGGCTCTATGCCGCCATGCTCGAGCTGGCGGGGGAGATCTCGACCTTCACCGGCCGGGACAAGCGGCCGGTCGCCTTCCCGCCCTACCGCCACGACGATCTGCAGCACTGCTTCCAGGCGGTGATGATCGAGCTGCGCCAGGCACTGTCCGCGGTGCTCGAGCAGAGCGCCGTCCCGATCCCGCTCGAGGAGCGACGCTACGGCATCCGCGTCGCCGAGATCCATGACCGGACGCTGCTCGACCAGGCCGCCTTCATCCTCGCGGTCCGCGCCGACGTGCCGGCCGAGGCGGTGCGCCGGCATTTCCCGACGCAGATCAAGATCGGACCGGTGGAGCAGATCCGGAACCTGGTCAACGCGGCGCTGCCGGGCGTCACCATCCGGCCGCTGCCGGTGGCACCCCGCCAGTTGCCCTACCATCCGGGCGTGATCTATTTCGAGCTGGACCGGAACAGCCGCCATTGGACCGATCTCAAATCGTCCGGCGGCATGGCGGTGCATGTCGCGGGCGAGTTCCCGAACCTGCAGCTCGAATGCTGGGCCATCAAGGCGCAACGGGGATAGCCGATGGTCGATGACGATCCGTTCGCCGACCCGCAGGATACCGACCGCACCGTGATCCGGCCGCGGCCCGGCGGGGCGCGCCCGGCGGCGGTGGTTACCGGCGGCATTCCGGCCGGGGACGGAGAGAAGACGCTGGTGCCGCACGCGGCCCCGCAGCCCCGCCCCCGCCTCGCGGCCGGCGTGGCGATGCCGGATCTCGGCGGGGCGGCACCGATCGCGCCGACCGGGGTGAACAAGGTCATTCAGGCGGCGACGCCCCTGTTCGCGCTCGCGGTGCGGCTGAAGAACCGTGCCGTTCATCGCGACGTGCCGCTGCTGCGCGAACGCGTCATCGCCGAGATCCGCGCCTTCGAGCGCAACGCCCTGGCCACGGGCGCCACGGCCGACGCGATCCGGGCCGCCCGCTACGGGCTGTGCGCCACCATCGACGACCTCGTCCTGAACACGCCCTGGGGCAGCCAGAGCGTGTGGACGAAGCAATCGATGGTCTCGACCTTCTACAACGAGACCTGGGGCGGCGAGCGCTTCTTCGACATCCTCGACCACCTGATGAAGGATCCGGAGCGGACGCTCGACATCCTCGAGCTGTTCTACGTCTGCCTGGCGCTGGGCTTCGAGGGCCGCTACCGGATCGATCCTCGCGGGCCAGCCCGGCTGTCGGAAATCAAGGGTTCCCTCTACAGCGCGATCCGGCGGCGGCGAGACCATCGCGAGCGCGCCCTGTCGCCGCACTGGGTCGGCGTCGCCCCGACCGGGCGGCGGCTGTCGCGTCTGGTCCCGCTCTGGGTCGTCGGCGCCGCGGCCGGCGCGATCCTGCTGGGGGCCTTCTTCGCCTATCAATGGCTTCTGGACGGGACGCTGCAGCCGGTGATGGCCGCCGCCGCCCAGGTGCCGCCGGTCGGCCCGGTGGTGATCGAGCGGCCGGCGCCGGTCGAACCGCCGCCAGCGCCCCAGATCGTCGAGGAGACCTCGGGCAGCCGCCTCAAGCGTTTCCTCGAGCCGGAGATCCGCGAAGGCCTGGTCACGGTCGTCGAGGACCAGCAGACCACCCGGGTCCGGATCAACGGCAACGGGCTGTTCGCCTCGGCCAGCGACACGGTGACGGACGACCGCAAACCGATCCTGGTTCGCATCGGCGACGCGCTGAAAACGGAGCCGGGCCAGGTGGTGGTCGAGGGCCACACCGACAACCAGCCGATCCGGAACCTGCGCTTCCCGTCGAACTGGCAGCTTTCGCTGGCCCGGGCGGAGTCGGTCCGCCGGATGCTGGCGGACCGGGTCCAGGACGACGCCCGCTTTTCCGTCGAAGCGAAGGCGGACACGGTGCCGCTGGTCCCGAACGACACCGCCGACGGCCGGGCCCAGAACCGCCGGATCGAGGTGGTCCTCCTCAAGCCCACGAAGGGCGGCTGACCCCGTGATGCGCAAGATCGTCTCCATCCTGACGGCCCGCTGGTTCGTCTCCCTGGTCGGCGTGCTGCTGCTGTCGACGATCATCTGGTTCGTCGGCCCGCTGATCGCGGTGGCGGAGGTGCGGCCGCTCGAGGACGCCCTGGTCCGCGTCGTCATCATCGCCGCGATGCTGGTGCTGTGGGCGCTGGCGATCGCCTGGTCGGCCATGCGCAGCCAGCGGGCCAATGCGAAGCTGGTCGACGCGGTCGCGGCCGAGCAATCCGCCGCCCCGGCCGACGCGGCGGATGAGGAGATCGAGACGATCCGCGCCCGGCTGGCCGAAGCTCTCGCGGTGCTGCGCAAGACGCGCCTCGGCGGCAAGGGGCGCCGCCGCTGGCTGTACGAGCTGCCCTGGTACGTCCTGATCGGCCCGCCCGGCGCCGGCAAGACCACGGCGCTGCTGAACGCGGGCATCGATTTCCCGCTCGCCGACCGCACCGGCCAGGGCCAGGACGCGATCCGCGGCATCGGCGGCACCCGGAACTGCGACTGGTGGTTCACCAACGAGGCGGTGCTGATCGACACTGCCGGCCGATACACCACCCAGGACAGCCATGCCGCGCGCGACGCCGCGGCCTGGAAGGGCTTTCTGGGCCTGCTCAAGCGCAACCGCCCGCGCCAGCCGATCAACGGCGCCATCGTCTGCGTCAGCATCTCCGATGTCGCGCTGATGCCGGACAGCGAGCGCCTGGCCCATGCCCGCGCCGTCCGCCAGCGGCTGCAGGAGCTGACGGACGAGCTCGGCGTCCGCTTCCCGATCTATGTCCTGTTCACCAAGGCCGACCTCCTGGCCGGCTTCTCGGAATTCTTCGACAATCTCGGCCGCGAGGAGCGCGAGCAGGTCTGGGGCGTCACCTTCGCCCTCGACGAGGGCAAGGGCGAGACCGGCGTCGTCCCGGACTTCCTGCGCGAGTTCGACCTGCTGGTCGACCGGCTCAACGACCGCGTGGTCGAGCGGCTGCACCAGGAGCCGGACATCCAGCACCGCAGCCTGGTCTACGGCTTCCCGGCCCAGGTCGCGTCGATGCGCGACGCGCTGCACGAGTTCCTGACCGAGGCGTTCCGCCCCAGCCGGTACGACGCCAGGCCCTTGCTGCGGGGCGTCTACCTCACCAGCGGCACCCAGGAGGGGACGCCCTTCGACCGGCTGATGGGGGCGATGGCGCGGTCCTTCGGCCTGGATCGCCAGCAGATGACGGCCGCGCATGGCCGGGGCCGCAGCTACTTCCTGACCGACCTGCTGCGCAAGGTGGTCTTCGCCGAAGCCGGTATCGTCTCGACCAATCCGCGGCTCGAGCGCCGCCTGCGCTGGGTCCGCTGGGGCGTGACGGCCGTCGCCGCCGTGGTCGTGGTCGGCCTGGTCGCCGCCTGGACCGTCAGCTATCTCGGCAACCAGACCCTGATCGCCTCGGCGCAGGACGGCCTCGACGACTATGCCGCGAAGCTGGGCGACGTCAAAGGACCGGTCCGTGACGCCGACCTCGGTCCCGTCCTGCCTGCTCTCGACGCCCTGCGCATGGCGCCGACCGGCTATGAGCGGCAGAACGATCCCGCACCATGGGAGCTGCGATTCGGCCTGTGGCAGGGCGACACCCTGTCCCAGGGTACTGTCCAGGCCTATCGGCATGCCCTGAACACCGTCCTGCTGCCGCGTCTGGTGCTCCGGCTGGAGGATATGCTGCGCAGCGTGCAGCAGCCCTCCGACCTCGCCCATGTCGCGCTGAAGAGCTACCTGATGCTCGGCGGCAAGGCGCCGGAGGTGGATGCCGCCACCATCCTGGAATGGCTGCGCATCGACCTCGCGCAGCGCTATCCCGGCGAGCAGAACGCCGCCCTTCGCCGGTCCGTCGAAGCCCACACCGCCGCCCTGCTCGAGCGGCCCCTGGCCGGGATCGGGATCGACGGCCGGCTGGTCGAGCGGGTCCGCGGCATCATCGCCGCCACGCCCCCGGCGCAGCGCGCCTACGCGCTGGTCGCCGCCGGCCCCGATGCCGCCGCCCTGCCGGTCTGGAATGTGAGCGACCACGGCGGGCCCGAGACCCCGCGCGCCCTGGTCCGGGCCTCGAACAAGAGCCTCGGCGAGGGCGTGCCGGGGATCTTCACCTATCGCGGCTTCCACGACGTGGTCCTGTCGGAGGTCGAGGATGCCGCGCGCCTGGTGGCCTCGGACCGCTGGGTGACCGATCCGCAGGCAGCGGCGGAGGAGCCGGACGACGCGACCGTGGCTCGGATCGCCAGCGACGCGCTGCAGCTCTACTACAACGACTACATCTCGGCCTGGAACGCGCTCCTGGCCGACATCCGCGTGGTCCCGTTCGAAAGCCGGGCCCATGCGATCGAGGTGCTGAACATCCTGTCCGGCCCGGGCTCGCCCCTGGCCGCGGTCCTGCGAGGGGCGGCGCAGGAGACGGCACTGACCAAGGAAGCCCCGGCCGCCGCGGGACAGGCCGCGCCGGAGCTGAGCGCCGGGCAGAAGCAGGTGGCCAATGTCGCCGCCGCCCAGGCCGAGACGATGGCACAGAACCGCTTCGGCATGAGCGGCCGGATCGCCTCGCTGCTCGCCCAGGACTATGCCCGGACGCGCCTCGGCGCCGCCGCCTCGCCGTCGGATTCCGCGCCGCTGCCGGGCGCCTATGTGGAGGAACGGTTCCGCGACCTGCACACCTTCGTCGAAGGTCCGAACGGGGCCGCGGCGCCGCTCGACGACATGATCCGGACGCTGGCCGACATCTATCGCCAGATGAACCGCAGCGCCATGACGCCGGGCGCCGCCGGGGCTGCGGCCAATGCCGAGCTCGGGGCCTTGGCGCAGCAGCTCATCGCGTCGGCCGGCCGGGCGCCGGAGGCGATGCGCGGCTGGGCCGAGCAGATCGCCCAGGCCACCTCCAACGTCACCATCGGCGGGGCGCGGCAGACGCTGAATGCCGACTGGAACACCACCGGCCGGCCGCTGTGCCAGACGGCGCTGGCCGGGCGCTATCCGCTCGCCCGCGGCGCCAGGCAGGATGTGAAGCTGGACGATTTCGGCCGACTGTTCGCCCCCGGCGGGCTGATCGACGGCTTCTTCTCCAGCAACCTCGCCCAATATGCCGACACCTCGCGCAACCCCTGGCGCTGGGCCCGGCTGAACAATGTCGATCTCGGCATCGCCGACAGTACGCTGGCGCAGTTCGAGAGGGCGGCCAGGATCCGCGACGCGTTCTTCCCGCAAGGCGGCACGGCGCCCAGCATCGGCTTCGAGATCGAGCCCGTCGACCTGTCGCCCGAGGCGGCGAGCGTGACGCTCGACATCAACGGCCAGACCGTCTCCTACGATCACGGTCCGGTCCGCCCGGTGTCGATGCGCTGGCCGGGCACCGGGGCCGGCCAAGTCCGCGTCTCCTTCACCGCCGTCGATGGCTCGCCGAGCGGCGGCATCACCTTGGACGGGCCCTGGGCCCTGTTCCGGCTGGTCGACCGCTCCCGCATCGCCGGCGCTTCGGCCAGCGATCGGTTCCGTCTCACCATCAGCGAAGGCAAGGACAACGCCACCTTCGAGATCCGCACCGCCAGCGTCCTCAACCCCTTCACGCTGCCGCAGCTGAGGGAGTTCCAATGTCCGCAGGCCTTCTGATCCCGGCGGCCGAGAGCCCCGGCATCTTCGGCAAGCTGCCCTGGCTCGGGGACTTCGTCACCCGCCGGTTGCCGCACAGCTTCGTCGAGCCCTGGGACGACTGGCTGCAGCGCGGCATGGCGGCGACGCGCGAGGCGCTCGGCGACGGCTGGCTGGACAGCTTCCTGACGGCGCCGGTCTGGCGTTTTCTGCTGCCGGCGGGCAGCGCGGGTCCGGCGATGGCGGGGGTTCTGATGCCCAGCGTGGACCGGGTCGGACGCTATTTTCCCCTTACTCTCGCCTCGCCGCTCGAAGCGGATCCAGGCCCGGAGGCGCCGCTGCTCGCCGCCGGGTGGTTCGATGCGCTGGAACGGACAGCGCTCGCCGCGCTCGACGACACCACGGCGCCGGAGGCGTGGGAAGCCGCGGTCGAGAATCTTGGTCCCCCGCTGATGGATGAGGACCGGCCGCCAGCCGAGATCGGCGAGGGCTGGCGGGGCGCGCCGCTGTCCTCATCCGACGGGCTGGGCATCGCCGCGCTGCGCCTTGGCGCGACGACGGCTTCGGCGCGGTTCTGGACCGGCCCGGCTTCGGAGGGCTGGTACCTCGCCGGCGACGGGCTGCCGCCGCCCATGGTTTGGCCGCGGGCGTTCATGCCGGCACGCCTCGCCGCGGAGCCCGCTCGGTGAAGCGCTTTCAGTTCCGATCCGCCGGTCGCACCGATGCGGGCGCGGTGCGGCATCACAACGAGGACGCATTCCTGTCCAAGCCGGAGATCGGCCTGTGGGCGGTGGCCGACGGCATGGGCGGCCACCGGCGCGGCGACCAGGCCAGCCGGATGATCGTCGAGGCCCTGGACCGGGTGCAGGTCCCCGACTCCGGCGCCGCCTTCATGGGCGATGTGCATGCCCGGCTGTCCGAAGTCCACGACGCTCTGCGGCAGGAGGCGACGCGGGCCGGCGGGACGATCGGGTCGACCGCCATCGTGCTGCTGATCCACGCCGGCCGCTTCGTCTGCCTTTGGGCCGGCGACAGCCGCCTGTACCTGCTGCGCGACCGGCAGCTCTGGCAGATCACGCGGGATCATTCCTATGTGCAGGAGCTGGTCGACAGCGGCGCGCTGTCGCCGGAAGCGGCCCTTCACCATCCCCAGTCCAACGTCATCACCCGGGCGGTCGGCGCGACGGACACGCTGGAGCTGGAGATGGAGCGGAGCGTCGTGCTGCCGGGCGACGTCTTCCTGCTGTGCAGCGACGGCCTGACCCGCGTCGTCTCGGAGGGCGAGATCGCCAATCTGCTCGACGCCATGCCGCCGGATCAGGCGGCGACCGGGCTGGTCGACCTGGCGCTGGGCCGCGGGGCGCCGGACAACGTCACCGTCGTGATCCTGGCCTGCGAGGACGACGAGGAGCGCACCATACCGCCGCGCCGGCCGAACGGAGGCCAGTCGTGACCGCCGGGCCCGAGCGCCGGTCCGAGGATGCATTGCCGAGAATCCCGGAACCGCCGAGGGGGCCGAAGCCTGCGACCGAGCTGTCGCCCGGCGAGACCGTCCTGTTCACCTACCGCATCGTGCGGCTGATCAGCCGCGGCGGCATGGGCGAGATCTACGAAGCCGAGCACATCGACCAGCGGACGCGCCACGCCATTAAGATCATCCTGCCCGAGCTGATGGGCGACGAGGCGATCGTCGCCCTGTTCCTGCGCGAGGCCGACTCCCTGCGCAAGATCCGGCATGCCGCCATCGTCAGCTACGACGGGCTGTTCCGCGACGAGTCGAGGCGCCTTCACCTCGTCATGGAGTATGTCGACGGCCCGTCCCTGAGCGAGCGGCTGCGCGACGGCCCGCTGACGCCGGAGGAGGTCGTCGCGCTGCGCGACCGTCTGGCCTCCGGGCTCGCCGAGGCGCATGACATCGGCATCTGCCACCGCGACCTGTCCCCCGACAACATCCTGCTCGAGCACGGCCGGCTCGGCGGCGCCAAGCTGATCGACTTCGGCATCGCCAAGCTCTCCGACCCGGACGCCCAGACCGTGGTCGGCAGCGCCTTCGCCGGCAAGTTCTCCTGGGCGTCGCCGGAGCAGGTCGGGCTGTTCGGCGCGCAGGTCGACTCCCGGTCCGACATCTACAGCCTCGGGCTCGTGCTCGCCGCAGCCGCCCGCGGCCGGCCGCTCGATATGGGCCGGTCAATGATGGCGGTGGTCAACGCCCGCCGGACCGTTCCGCGGCTCGACGGCGTGCCGCCCAGCCTCGCCCCGCAGATCGCGAGAATGCTCGCGCCCGATCCGCTCGACCGGCCGCAATCGATGCGGGAGCTCGTCACCGCCACCTCCGGACAGCGGCCGGCGCCCTCGGCCGGGACGCCGTGGCGCTGGGTCGCCGCGATCGCCACCCTCCTTTGTCTCGTCCTAGTCGCTGCAGGGGGCGGCCTCTGGTGGCAATGGCGCCCGACCAGCCCCCCGCCGCCTTCGCCAACGCGGCAACAGCCGTCGGCAGCAGCATCCAGGCCCGCCATCGAAGTGCTGCGCCCGGAGCCGGCGCCCGCCGAACCGGCGCAGCCGGAGCCCGCGCAATCGAAAGTGGAGCAGCCGAAAGCGGAGGCCTCAGCCGAGGCTGGAACTGCGATCCCCCAAGACCCGCCCCTGGACCGGCAGCAACTGCCCCGGCTCCTGGACCTGCCGCCGCACGACCTGTACCTGGCCGGGCAGCGCTTCCTGCAGGAGAAGCGCGACGCCGACACCGCGCTGGTCCTGTGGGAGGAGGCCGCACGGCGCGGCAGCGGCGAGGCCGCGCTCGGCATCGCCCGCTTCTACGATCCGGCCTCCTGGGACCAGGGGGCCCACCCCTTCACCGCGCCGAACCCGGCCAAGGCCCGGGAGTTCTATTCGACCGCCCTGGAACGGGGGATGGAGGATGCACGGCCGCGTCTTCAGGCCCTCGGCAACGCAGGTTCCGAACCATGATCCGAGTGCCTCCCCTCGCCCGTTTCCTCGCCATGGGCCTCGTGGTCGGGCTGTCGGCGGCGATCCTTCCCGGCACGGCGGCGGCGCAGACCCCGTCCGCACCGGCCGAAGCCCGGACGCCGCTGCTGATGCCGGGGACGACGAGCCTGTGGCAGCGCGTGCTGACCCGCCCCGGCGCCAAGGCCGCGACGGAGCCGGGCGGGGCTTCGGCAGGCCCGGAGATCCCGGCCTTGTCGATGCTCTTCGTCTACGGCCGGGCGAAGAGCGGCGACGCCGACTGGATCGAGGTCGGCACGACCCCGGGCGGCCGGACGCTGGGGTGGATCCCGGCGGCGGAGGCGATCGACTGGAAGCAGACCATGATCGTCCTCTTCACCAACCCGGTGAATCGCGACCGCGCCCTGTTCTTCAAGGAGTCCGATCCGCTTCTCACCTTGATGGAATCGCCCGACGCCGCCGCCCGGGCCGCGACGCTGCGCCAGGCCGCCGAAACCCGCGCTTTACCCCCGGACAGTCCGGTGACGGCGATCGAGCCGCCGAGCTGGATCGATCCGGCCAAGACCTTCTATCTGCTGCCGATCCTGAACTGGACCGATGGCTACTTCGCCAGCGGCTTCTCGGGGCTGGCGCTCGAGGTCGCGGCGACATCGCTGCAGGACAAGCCTGACCAGCCTGACCAGCCCGACCCGGCCAAGCCCGATCCCGAGGAGGCGGCCAAGCTGCTGGAAGGGTATCGCGCCGGCGTCGTTTTCGTCGTCGACACCACCATATCGATGGAGCCCTATGTCGCCCGCACCCGCGCCACCATCGAGGCGCTGACGGCCAAGCTCGCGGCGTCCGAGGAGGGCGATCGGGTCAGCTTCGGCCTGGTCGGCTTCCGCGATGTGATGCCCGACGGCACGCCGGACGGCTACATCGCCAAAGTGTTCGCGACCCTGGCCGACGGGCACGACCGGGCGTCGCTTCTCGGGCGCCTCGACGCCGCATCGGCCTCGACGGCGGATAATCTCGATTTCCGCGAGGATGCGCTGGCCGGGGTGAAGTCCGCGCTCGACGACATCGACTGGACCGGCGTCGCCGGCCGCTTCGTCGTGCTGGTCACCGACGCCAGCCCGCGCCGAGCCAGCGATCCCAACTCCTCGACCCATCTCGACCCGGACCAGCTTCGCCTCCTGGCCCAGTCCAAGGGCGCGGCGCTGATGGTGATCCATCTGAAGACGCCGGCCGGCAAGGTGGACCACGCGGCCGCCGAGGACGCCTACACGCCGATGACCGCCTACCCGAACATCGGCAGCCTCTACTTCCCGGTCGAGGGCGGCGACGTCCCGAGCTTCGGCACGGTGATCGACCGGATCTCGGAGACGATCCTCCAGCAGATGGATACGGTGCCCCAGGCCGGGGTTGCGGACGCGCCACCCGCCGCGGCGCCATCCCCGGCGAAACCGGTGGCCGAGAATGCCTTCGCCCGTGCCGGCCTGGTCGGTCGCGCGATGCAACTCGCCTATCTCGGCCGGATGGAGGGGAACCAGCCGCCCCGCCTGTTCTCGGCCTGGGTGTCCGACCGGGACATCGCCAACCCGGCGCGCAAGACGCTCGACGTCCGGGTCCTGATCAGCCGGAACCAGCTCTCGGATCTGCAGGCGACGCTGAAGGCGATCATCGACGCCGGCGAGTCGACGCGCGTCGCCCCGAACGACTTCTTTCGTCAGCTGCGCAGCGCCGCCGCGACCATGACCCGGCGACCCGAGGGCGTCGGCGGCGAGAATGCCCGCCGGCTGGCCGATCTCGGCCTGATCGGCGAATACCTCGAAGGCCTGCCCTATCGCAGCCGGATCATGGAGCTGAGCGAGGACGACTGGCTGTCCTGGAGCTTCGGCCAGCAACGCCAGTTCCTCGACGACCTCGAGGCCAAGGTCACGCTGTACCGGCAGATTTACGACAACACCGATCTGTGGATCGCGCTCGACGGCGACCGCAGCGGCGGCGATGCCGTCTCTCCGATCCCGCTCGACGCCTTGCCATGAACGTGCTGGCGCCCCCGCCGGTCTATGCCCTGCGCGACGTGACGCTGCGCCGCGGCGGCCGCAGCGCCGCCTTCGAGCTGCATGTCAGCAACCTCGTCGTCCAGCGCGGCGAGATCTGGTTCCTGACCGGCCAGTCCGGCTCCGGCAAGTCGACCCTGCTGGACCTGCTGGGCGGCACCCTGGCCCCCGACAGCGCCGGCGCCTTTCATCTGGCCGGCGGCAAGGGCTCGCCCGTCGACCTGGCCCTGCTCTGGCGTCGCCGGCGGCACGACGCCCTCGCGGCGCTGCGGGCCAACAGCATCGGCTATGTGCTGCAGACCGGAGGGCTGCTGCCCTATCTGACGGTCGGCGAGAACATCGCCCTGACCGCCCGCGTCGCCGGGCGGCACGACCCGAAGCATCTGGGAACGCTGGCGCGCCGGCTCGGTCTCGCGCGGCTGCTCGACGTCCAGCCGCGCCGCCTGTCGGTCGGCGAGCGCCAGCGGGTGGCCATCGCCCGCGMCCTCGCCCACCGGCCCGACATCCTGCTGGCCGACGAGCCCACGGCGTCGCTCGATCCGCCCACGGCGGAGCAGGTGTTCGGCCTGCTGATCGAGACCGTGCAGCAGTTGAAGACCACGGCCATCATCGCCTCGCACGACTGGGCCAGGGCCGAGGCCGGCGGATACCGGACCTTCGGCCATGCCCTGCGGCGCGAGCAGGATGCCGTGCGCGCCTATTTCTGGACCTGAGCCGGTCATGCGACGAATTGCGCTCGCGGCGCGCCTCGCCGCCAGGGATTTCGGCCATGATTGGCGGATCGTGCTGTGCCAGGTGCTCGGCCTCACCGCAGTGCTGGCGCCGCTGCTGGTCCTGTTCGGGATGCGCTTCGGCCTGATCGACACTCTGGCCCAGCGGCTGATCGAGGATCCGCGCAACCGCGAGATCGTGCCAGCCGGCAGCGGCCGCTTCGACGCGGCGTTCTTCCGCGACCTGGCCGGGCAGGATGGAATCGCCTTCGTCGTTCCTGCGACCCGCTCGATCGCCGCCAGCTTCACCCGGCTGCGCAAGGCGGATGGCGGCGGCCGTCCCCTCTCCGGCGTCGCGCTGCTGCCGTCCGGGCTGGGCGATCCGCTGCTCGCCGGCAACGCGCCGCCGGCCGGGGATGCGGTCGTGCTCGGCCGCCGGCTCGCCGACAGCCTCGGCGCGGCCGCGGGCGACCGGCTCACCGCCGAGATCACTCGGCAGCGCGACGGCCGCCTCGAGGCGCAGCGCCTGACCCTCGCCGTCTCCGGCGTCACCGACGCGCCGATCGCGCCGGCCGACGCCCTGCTGGCGCCGCTCGACCTCCTTACCGCCACCGAGGATTGGCGGGACGGCTTCGCCGTCGCCGTTCGGGGCTGGACCGGCGCCCCGCCGCCGACCACCGATCGCGTGTTCGCACGCTTCCGCCTCTATGCCCGCTCGATCTACGACGTCGGCGCGATCGAGGCGCGGCTCAAGGAGCAGGGCGTGGAGGTCCGCACCGCTTCGGCCGAGATCGCGCAGATGCAGCTGCTGGACCGCAATCTCGGCATCGCCTTCTGGCTGATCGCCGGCTGCGGCGCGTTCGGTTATCTGGTCTCCCTCGCCGCCAGCCTGCGCGGCCATGTCGAGCGCAAGCGGCGGGATCTGGCGATGCTGCGGCTGATCGGGCTGCCGACGCGGTCCCTGGTGGCTTTCCCGGTGGTGCAGGCGGTGCTGATCGCCGTGCTCGGCGTCGCCCTCGCCGGCCTCGTCTTCCAGGGCGCGGCCACCGCGCTGAACACCATTTTCGCCGGCAGCCTGCAGCCCGGCGAGCGCATCTGCCGGCTGCTGCTGGTGCATTTCGGCATCGCCGCGGCGGCGACGATCCTGGCCGCGCTGCTGTCGGCGAGCTGGGGCGGCCTGCTGGCCGCCCGCATCCAACCGTCCGAGGGACTTCGTGATGTCTGACCGACCCGCCGCCCGGCCCTTGCGCGCCGCGCTCCTGGGACTCGCGGCCTGGCTGGCGATCACCGTCCCGGGCCGGGCGGCCGAGCCCATCACCTGGCCCGAGGAGTCCTACAACCCGTCGCCGGCGCCCGGCGATGTCGTGCTGCCCCTGCCCTGCGGCGGCGCCATGACCTTCCGGCGCATCGACCTGCCCTCCGCCGGCATCCTCGACGACGTCCGGGTCCAGCTCGGCGACGCCCAGCCGGAGCTGGGCTTCCTCAGCGACCGCCGCTTCGAGGTCGTCGCCGGTTCCTTCACCGACACGGCGACGCCGGGCGTCCGCTACTTCCTGATGGGCAAGTACGAGGTCACCCGCGCGCAGTGGGATGCGCTGGCCGGCGGCGAGTGCCCGAACCCGACGATGCGGACGCGGGTGCCGCAGACCGAGGTCTCCTGGTTCGATGCCGTGGCCTTCGGCCAACGCTATTCCGAATGGCTGATCACCCATGCCCGCGACGTGCTGCCCTCGGAATCGGGAACCCCCGGCTTCGTCCGCCTGCCGACGGAGGACGAATGGGAATACGCCGCCCGCGGCGGCATGGCGGTCTCCTCGGAGACGTTCCTGGCGTCGCGCTTCCCGATGCCCAGCGGCGTTCCGGCCGAGTATCTCTGGTACCAGGGCACCGGCTCGGCGGAAGGCAAGCTGCATCCGATCGGCCTGCTCAAGCCCAACCCGCTCGACCTGCACGACATCCTGGGCAATGCGTCGGAAATGATGTTCGAGCCGTTCCGGCTGAACCGGCGGGGCCGGCTGCACGGCCAGGCCGGCGGCTTCATCGTCCGCGGCGGCGACTTCACCATGCCGCTCGACCAGATCCGATCCGGCATGCGCGTCGAGATGCCCTACTACGCCGGCAGCAGCGGCAAGGCGACCGAGACCCGCCAGCTCGGGCTCCGCCTGGCGGTGGCCGCGCCGGTCATCACCTCGCCCGAGCGGCTGGCGGAGATCGAACGCGAATGGCGCGCCATGCCGTCGTCGAGCGAGAGCCCGGCGAACGCCCGGCGCGAGGACGCGGCCCTGAGCACGCTGGACCGCCTGGCCGACGAGGCCGGCGACGACGCCATCAGATCCGAGCTGCGCGGCGTCGGGCAATCGATCCGGGAGGCGCTGGTCGACCGGAACGACGCCCGGAACCGGACGGTGCGGTCGTTGGTGAATGTCGGCGCGCTGCTCGGCAACAAGCTGCGCACCGATCAGCAACGCCTGCTGGCCGTGGGCCAGGCGATCGAGCAGGTGGCGCGCCCCGCCCTGCGGCAGCTGCAGTCGCGGCGCCAGGATGCCCAGACCCGCAAGGCGCTCGGCGATGCCGAGGCGCAGATGCAGCAGATGGAAAAGCAGCGTTCCGGGCTGGAGGACACGGTGCGCACCTCGCGCGAGATCTATGTCGACACCGTGCTGAGCACCGCCGGAGACTATTCGGACGAGGTGGTCCAGGCGCAGGTGCCGACGCTGAAGGCGGAGCTGCACGCCCGCGGCTCCGACGCGCTGCTGCCCTATGTCGACATCTTCGTGCTGCACATGCAGCGGATGCGCGACAACGGCGCCGCCGATCCCCAGAGCCTTGTCGACGACCTGACCCGATGACCCGGCGGCGGACATGGATGGCGGTGCTGGCGGGCGGGCTCGCCGTCGCCGCCGCTCTCCTCGCCGCCATCCATGTCGCCAATGTGCGGCTCGCCGGGGAGGCGCGGTCGGCGATCGCGGAGGCCCGCGCCGCCGAGCCCGATCCCGCCGCGTCGCCGGACGATCCGGCCGTCGCCCTCGCCGCGCTCGACCGCCTCTCCGCCTCCCCGCTGGCCGGCGCGCCGCCTGCCTGGTGGCGAAGGGCCGGCCTGAACGCCAGTGACCTCGACGAACTGTGGACGGAAACCCAGCGGCTGGACCGAAACCTGCTGCGCGACGGGCTTCTCCGGCGGCTGGCGGGCCGCATCCTCGAGCGGATCGACCGCTCCGACGTCGCGCCCGAGCTCGCCTTCGAAGGGCTGAAGGCGGTCCTCGCCCTCGGCGACGCGAATGCCCCGCGACAGGACGATCTGGTCCGCCTCTGGGCTGCGATCGACTGGTCCGTGACCATGCCCGCCCCCGACCGGCGCGAGCGGCTGGCGCAGCACCTGGACCGGGCCCTGGCCGCGGAGCCGCGCCTCATGCCCCAGGTGGACGCCGGGGCGATCGACCGGGTCCGGGCCCGCCTCCAGCAGACGCCGCTTGCGGTCCAGGCCTACGCCGCGATCCGAAGCTCCGAGGCGGCGCAGGCACTGCCGCCGTTCCGCGCCGATCTCGTACTCGGCGCCGATGGCTGGCCGCTGGCCCGCCGGTCCGGCGCCTCCCTCGCCACGCCGATCCCGGGCCTGCTCACCGCCGACGGCTTCCATCGGGTGATGGCGCCGGCGCTGGCCGATCTCTCCGGCGCGCTGCAGGCCGATGCCTGGGTGCTGCGCCAGAGCGAACGGCGCGAGAGCGTCGGACGCACCCTCGCCGCGACCGTGCTCGGGCTGTATCTCGACGATACCGCCAGGGCCTGGGACAGCCTTCTGGACGATATCGAGATCCTGCCGGCCCGGACCGACGGCGCGGGCCAGGTCATCGACGCCCTGACCCGATCGCCCGGACCGCTCCTGCGCCTCGCAGTCGCCGCGCGTCAGGCCACGCTGTTCGACCGGGCAAGCGATGCGGATGCGGCGCGGCTTTCGGCTCTGGCCGAGGCCGTCGGCGGCACCAGGCCATGGTCGGCGATCGACCGCCGCTATGCCTGGCTCCTCGCAGGCGACGGCGTGGATCTGCCCGGCTTCGCGGCGCTGATCGACGCGGCGCGCCCGCTCGTCGATTCGGCCGGCGGGCTGCCGGGCGATGCGCCACCATCGACCTCGCCGCTCGACTGATGCCGGAGGTCGCCCCCCGGCCGGGCGCGGCTCCACGCGCCGCCTGCGACGCCGGCATCGCCGGGGCGTCCTACGCGCTCAGCCGGCCGGAGATCGGTCTCTGGGCCCTGGCCGTGCCGGGGAGCGAGGTGCCGGATCTTCGCGACGAAGCCGCCGCCGTGCTGCGGGATCTCGCAGCGCTCCCGGCCGGGCTCAGCCGGGCGGAGCTGGCCAGGGCGGTTCGTCGGCGGATCGAGCGGGACGCGCTTCGGTCCACTCACCGGCAGCAGTCCCGCGGGAGATCCGAGGGCGTGTCCATCCTGGCCGCGATCGTCAGCCTGCCGCATGTGATGTGCGTCCGGACCGGCGAAATCGGCCTCTACCGCCTCGGCCCGAAAGGTCTCGCGGCCATCGCCTTCGACGGGCGGTCCCCATCCGAGAAGACGTCCTCCCGAACGGAGGCGACGCGCATCCAGCTGGAAACCGGAGAGCGGCTGGTCCTGGCCTCCTGTGATCTGACGATCGATATGGCGCGGCCTGTCGATGCGTCCCTCCTCCGCGAGCCGCCCGATGCCGTGGCCCGGCGGCTGGCCGCGTGCGCCGCCGCACCGGACGCGCGTGAGCCGGCGGTGCTCGTCCTGGCGGCGCGGACCGCCCCGCATGATGGCGTATCGCAGCCGGCATCGCAGTCGCGCGATCGATCGCCCCGACGCACTCGTCTCGCCGGACGGGCTCCGCTTCCGCTCCTCCTGGGCGTCGGGGCATTGGCCGTGCTCACGGTCCTGGCGGTCGCTCTGGCACTGTCGTACCAGCCCCGGTCGCCGGAGACGGAGCCGCCCGCCCCGGTCGACGCGGCCGGCCCGGACCTTGCAGCGCTCGGCCTCTCATCGGCCGATGTCGCGGCCACCGACCGGCGCCTGGCGCAGACCGTGCGCCTGGCCGTGGCGGTCGCGGCGGTCGACCGCGCCCTGGACCGGCTCGACCTGCCGCCGCCGGCCGGCCCCGCCCTGAACGCGGACCCGTTCTCACCCGCCGCGCTCGACGCCCATGCCCGCCTTCTCGCAGCTCGCCTGCCGGAGCTGCCACTGGCGCCGCCTCTGCGTGTCGCGTATCAGAAGTCGAGCCCTTTCGGCGTGCGCGTCCATCCGATCACCGGCCTGACGATCATGCACACGGGCGTCGATCTCGTCGCCCCGGCGGGAACGTCGATCTTCGCCACCGGTGCGGGCCGGGTTTTGCGGTCGGGCATCGCCGGCGGCTATGGCAACATGGTGGAGATCCAGCATGCCGACGGGCTGGTCACCCGATACGCGCATATGCAGTCCCTCGCGGTTGGCGTGGGCGACCCGGTCATGGCCGGGACCGTCGTCGGCGCGCTCGGCTCCACGGGCGAATCGACCGGGCCTCATCTGCACTACGAGATCCGGCGCGGAGACGTCGCGGTCGACCCGATGCCCTTTCTCGAGACCGGCCAGGCCCTGAAGGACGTCCTGCTCATCGCGTTCCGGAAATGAAGGTTTGGGGCCCGCGATGGAAAAACACGCGGCCGTGCGCATCCGGCGGCATGATCGCATTCGGACAATGTTCATCCGGTCCCACGACATGCACAGTATCCTTACAGGAATCTGTTGGGAACTGCCGCAGATCAGGTCGGATCGGACCGACCGTGGAGTTCACCGGCAATGAAGGAAGGAGAAGAGCCGATGACCGCGATCAAGAGTCGACGGATGACCCGGGTGATCCCCGGCATCGCAGCCGGGCTCGGGTTTTTGATTGTTCCCGGCGCTCCATCGCAGGCGGAGATCCTGATTCTGCAGGCTGCGGCCGAACGCCAGCCCATCGCCTGCGCCGACCGCGACGTCGTCATTCGCGCCGACGACCAGCGTTACACCCTCGCGGGCAAGTGCCGTTCGCTCATCCTCGAAGGCGACCGCAACATGGTCTCGATCGGGCTGGCCGCAGGCGCCACGCTGACCGTGTCCGGATCGCAGAACCAAGTCTATTGGACGAAGAAGTCCGAGGCGCCTTCGATCGTCGACGCGGGCAGCGGCAACCGTATCGCACCGCTCGACGGCGAACAGCCCCGGCGCTGATCCTGCCGACGGCTCGGGAGGCGCAGGTGCTCGATCGCGCGGGCACCACCGACCCCGCCCGCGACGAGGGCGAATCCTCAACTGGGCAAGAATACAAAGACTTATGGCGTCTTTCTCACTCAAAGACGCCATATGAGATAATCCCGCTTCGTATATTTTACGCAGGAGGACGAAAGCGATAGAGACGAGCCTCCGCGAGATCACACCGACCGGGTCAGGCCGCCATCGACCTTGAGATTCTGGCCGGTGATGTAGCCCGCCCCTGCCGACGCCAGGAAGGCGACGGTCGCGGCGATTTCGGCGCTTGTGCCGTAGCGCTTCATCGGCACGCCGACGCGGCGCTCATCCGTCTCCGGCAGGCTGTCGATCCAGCCGGGCAGGACGTTGTTCATGCGAATATTGTCCGCGGCATAGGTGTCGGCGAAGATCTTGGTATAGGCGGCAAGCCCCGCCCGGAACACAGCCGATGTCGGGAACATGGCCGACGGTTCGAAGGCCCAGGCCGTGGAGATGTTGATGATCGCGCCGGACTTCTGCTTCTGCATGATGGGAGCGACGAGCCGGACCGGACGGATGACGTTCATCAGGTAGACGTCCAATCCCGTGTGCCACTGTTCGTCGGTGATCTCGACGATCGGAGCGCGCGGACCATGGCCGGCGCTGTTCACCAGGACATCGACGCGGCCCCATGTCCCCATCGTCGCATCGACCAGGCGTCTGAGATCGTCGACGGATTGGTTCGTGCCCGTGACGCCGATGCCGCCGAGTTCGGCGGCGAGCGCTTCACCCTTACCCGAAGACGACAGGATGGCCACCTTGTATCCGTCGGCGGCAAGACGTCTCGCGCTTTCCGCGCCCATGCCGCTGCCACCAGCCGTGATGATTGCCACTTTTTCTACTGACATCGTCCGATCCTTCCATTCGGGCCTGACCCGGGGATTTGCTTATTCCTGCCTCTTAAAATAGCATCTCTCTCGGGCAGCGACGAAGCAGTTCCGCTCTCACACGACAGTAGAAAAACTATCGAATGGGCAACTCTCCCGGACAGCTTCCCTCCCTCAATGCCCTCAAGGCCTTCGAGGTCGCCTCCCGCCATCTGAACTTCAGGCTGGCGGCCGAGGAACTCGGTGTCACTCAAGGAGCGGTCGCGCAGCAGGTCCGGGGACTGGAAGCCGAACTCGGCGTGAAGCTGTTCGAGCGGCTACCGCGAACGCTGGCGATGACCGGCGAAGGGCGAGGCTATATCGCGGATATCCGGCGCGCCTTCGAAATCATTGCAAGAGCAACGAACGAGCTGAGACCGCAGCCGGTCAGGCTCACGATCAGCACCACCCCGACATTCGCGTCCAAATGGCTGATCCCGCGCCTGCCGGACTTTACGGCGCGCTATCCGGACCTTGACCTGCATGTCCTCGCCACCGAACGCATGTCCGGTTTCCAGGCGGACGGCGTCGACCTGGCCGTCCGGTATGGACGGCCGCCATTCGGGCCGGGTTTGGCGACCGAGCTGTTGTTCGAGGAAGAGATCATCGCCGTCGGCAGCCCCATGCTGCTGGCCGCGCGGCAGTCGCCGACGACATCGGAGGAACTTGCGGGCTACACGCTGCTTCACGATGCCCATAACTTCTGGCCGGAATTCATTGAGAAGCATCTCGGACTGCGCGAGCGGACTTCGTTCAAGGGAATCAGCTTCAGCCAGACGTCACACGCGATCGAGGCCGCGATCGCGGGACAAGGCGTCGTTCTCGCGAACCGGGATTTCGTCGCGCGGGATATGGCCGAAAGCCGCCTGACCCGCATCCTGGACGGATCGCTTCTGGGTCCATCGAGCTTTTACCTGGTATGGCCTCGGCATCGCAAATCGTCCGCCCGAGATATGGTGATCGAGTGGATGGTCGATGAAGCAAAGAAGCAATGTTCATGGCCGACGCCTCGTTGACCCTAACCAGCGCCGGAGGAGCGGCGCCGCATCAACGGCCGCCGCATCGCCGAGGCATGAAAATTGCTTCGGCACAGGCGCCGCATCATCCGGGTGGCTGGGAGGCTCGGGATTGCCTTGAATTTGATCAGTCTCGACATCCGCGTGCTTCGGTCTCTGATTTCCGTCGTCGACACCGGCAGCGTCACGGAGACCGCGCGCCGGCTCGGCCGCACCCAGCCGGCGATCTCGCTGCAGCTGCAGCGGCTGGAAGACCTCACCGGACGGGTGCTGTTCAACTATGACGGCCGGCGCATGGCGCTGACGGCGGACGGCGATCTGATCCTCAACTATGCCAAGTCGATCGTCCGACTGCATGACGAGCTGCTGTCGCGGCTGTCCTCCCCGGACATCGAGGGGCATGTCATCCTCGGCACGCCCGATCTCTATGCCGCCCACATGCTTCCTGCGATCCTCGGCGTGTTCAGGCTCGCCTTTCCGCGCATCCAGGTGGAGCTGCGCTGCGCGCTGTCGACGCCGCTCGTCGACCTGGTGCGCCGCGGCGAGGTGAACGTCGCGCTGGTGACGCGCATGAACGACTTCACCGGCGGCCAGGTGGTGCGGCAGGAGCAGCTCGTCTGGGTCAGCGGCGACCAGTCGGGCGCCCACCGGGAAACCCCGGTGCCTCTGGCTTTGCTGCCGCCCGGCAACATCTATCGCGACCACGCCATCGATTGCCTCGAGGCAGCAGGCCGGGTGTGGCGCATCGCCTGCGTGAGCGAGAGCATGGGCGGGCTGCAGGCGGCGATCTTCGCCGGCATGGCGGTCAGCGTCCTCGGCCGCAGCGCCCTGGTTCCGCGGATGCGCGGCCTCGGTCCGGAAGACGGCTTCCCGCCGCTGCCGAAGGTCGATCTCCTGCTCTACAAGGCGCCCGGCACGACCTCGCCGGCAGCCCTCGCCCTGCACGACTATCTCGCCCATTATCTGGGCCTGGATCAGGAGGCGGCCGCTTCCGACCGGCCTGCCACCGACGCCGCCGACAGGACCGGATCGAACGCGTGATCAGCCCGGCGCCGGCAGCGCCGGCCAGCGGTCGCGCCAGGGCCGGGCCGCCTCGAACGCCGCCGCCACCCGGAAGATGGCGCCCTCCTCCAGCCATGGGGCGACGATCTGGAGCCCGATCGGCAGGCCGTCTGCGTCGAAGCCGCAAGGGATGGTGGCGGCCGGCAACCCCGCCAGGTTGATCGGCCAGGTGAACGGGGACCAGCCGAGATGGGGGTCGACCTCGCGCCCGTCGATGGTGTCGACACCGATGGTGCCCGCGGCGAAGGCGGTGACCGCGGCGGTCGGGGTGACCAGAAGGTCGGCGCGGCGGAAGAGATCGAGAAACTGCCCGCGGACCGCGCCGCGCCGGTATGTCGCTGCGATGTACTCGGTGCCGCGATAGGCCCGCCCGCGGGCGACGACATCGAGATACTCCGCCTCCGACCCGGCGAGCTCGTCCGACGAACGATGTGCCACCGCCGCCGCCTGCTCGGTGAAGGCGATCGGCTGCAGCACGCCCTCGAGCATGTCGGTGTCGAGCGCTGGTCCGCCGGCCGCCACGTCGGCGCCCAGATCGGCCAGGGTATCGAGCGCCCGGCGAAACGCGGCCCGCACCTGCGGGTCGACCGCGGCAAAGCCGAGATCCTCGCTGGCGGCGATCCGGAGCCCGTCCAGCCGTCCCGCCGTGACATCGAACCGGCGCGCGCCGATCGGCAGGCTGGCGCCGTCGCGCGGGTCATGGCCCGCGATCACCTCGAGCAGGAGCGCGGCATCGGCAACCGTGCGGGCGATCGACCCGGTGTGCGCCAGCGATGCCCAGGACGGCGGCGAGAAGCCGGGCGATCGCGGCACCAGGCCGAAGGTCGGCTTGATCCCGAAGACACCGCAAAAGGCGGAAGGGACGCGGATCGACCCGACGCCGTCGGTGCCCACCGCGAGCGGCCCGCAACCGGCCGCGACGGCCGCGGCCGCCCCGCCGCTCGACCCGCCGCTGGTCCGGTCGAGCCGCCAGGGATTGCGGGTGATGCCGGATACCGGGCTGTCGGCGGTGAGCTTGTAGCCCGACTCGCAGGTCGTGGTCTTGGCGGTGATGATCGCACCCGCCGCCTTGAGCGAGGCGACCGCCGCGGCATCCACGTCGGGGACGAAGCCCTGCATCGCCGGCGCCCCGGCGGAAGCGGGAACCCCGGCGACGAAGATCAGGTCCTTGACCGTCACCGGGACGCCGGCCAGCCGCCCCTCGGCCGTCCCCGCCGCCCAGGCCGCGCCCGCGGCATCGGCGGCGGCGCGCGCCGCCTCGTAGATCGGGGTCACCACGACGTTGCACAGCGCGTCGGTGTGCTCCAGCGCGGCGATCACATCCTCCAGCACCTCGCGCGGCGTGAAGCGCCGATGGCGGTAGCCCTCCAGCAGCTCGCCGGCGGACAGCCGAGCGAACCCCTCCGGCGCAGACCCCGCGCCGCCCTTCATCGATGCCGTTTCCATCATGCCCCCCGGGCGAATTCCTTGGCGCGGGCGACCGCGCGCTTGGCCATGACGGAGATCAGATGCGCCCGGTAGTCGGCCTCGGCGTGCAGGTCCGCGTTGAGACCGCGCGGATCGACCGGGATGCCGTTCAGGGCGTTCGCATCGAACTCCGCCTCGAGCGCTCGTTCGAATGCCGCCTGGCGGAAGACGCAGGGACCGGCGCCGGTGACCGCGACCCGGACGCCTGACGCCGTCTGCGCCACGAAGACGCCGACAAGCGCGAAACGGGACGCGGGGCTTTCGAACTTGGCGTATCCGGCGGCGGCGGGGATCGGGAAGCGCACCGCGACGATGATCTCGGCCGGGTCCAGCGCCGTCTCGAACAGGCCGCGGAAGAAGTCGTCGGCCGGGATCTCCCGCCGGTCGGTGACGATGGTGGCGCCGAGGCCGAGGACGGCGGCGGGATAATCCGCGGCCGGATCGCTGTTGGCGATCGAGCCGCCGATGGTGCCGCGGTTGCGCACCGCCTGGTCGCCGATGCCGCCCGCCAGCGCCGCGAGGGCAGGCAGGACGGCGACAAGCCCTGTCGCCACCTCGACATGCCGCGTCATGGCGCCGATGGTCAGGCTGTCGGCTCCGCAGGTGATGCCGGCGATCGCCGCGATGGCGGACAGGTCGACCAGGCGGTCGGGGTCGGCCAGACGCTGCTTCAGGACCGGCAGCAGCGTCATGCCGCCGGCGAGGAGGCGGCTCTCGCCCGAGGCGAGCAACGCCGATGCCTCGGCGAGCGAGGCCGGCCTCGCATAGTCGAACGGTTTCATCCCTCCCCTCCCCTATTCGGCCGCGCGCGGCAGGGTGGCGTTCTGGATGATCCGCCAGATGCGGTTCGGGCTGGCGGGCATGTCCACATGGGTGACTCCGAGATGGCCGAGCGCGTCGACGACCGCATTGATCACGGCGGCCGGCGACCCGATGGTGCCGACCTCACCGCAGCCCTTCACCCCCATCGGGGTGTGGGTGCACAAGGTCGAGTGGGTTCTGATCGTCATCGCCGGTAGGTGGTCGGCGCGCGGCATGCAGTAGTCCATGAAGGAGCCGGAGAGGAGCTGGCCCGAAGCGTCGTCATAGACGCAGGTCTCGTAGAGCGCCTGGCCCACCCCTTGCGCGATGCCGCCATGCAGCTGGCCCTCGACGATCATCGGGTTGATCACGGTGCCGACATCGTCGACGGCGGTGTAGCGCAGCAGCGACACCACCCCGGTTTCCGGGTCGATCTCGACCTCGCAGATATGGGCCCCGCCCGGATAGGTGAAGTTGACCGGATCGTAATAGGCCTGCTCCTCCAGCCCCGGCTCCAGCACCTCGAGCGGATAGTCGTGCGGGACATAGGCGGCCAGCGCGATGTCTTCGAAGCTCTTCTTCCGGTCGGTGCCGACGAGGGAGAAGGCGCCGAGCTCGAAGACGATATCCTGCTCGCCCGCCTCCAGCAGATGGGCCGCGATCTTCCGGCCCTTGGCGATCACCTTGTCGCTGGCCTTGCACAGCGCGGCCCCGCCGACGACCAGCGAGCGCGAGCCATAGGTGCCCATGCCGAACTGCACCTTGTCGGTGTCGCCGAAGACGATGTCGACATCCTCGAAGGCGACGCCGAGCTTCTCTGACACGATCTGGGCGAAGGTCGTCTCATGGCCCTGGCCGTGGCTGTGGGTGCCGATCAGGACCGTCACCTGCCCGGTCGGGTGGACCCGCACGGTGGCGCTCTCATACAGCCCGCCGCGGGCACCGAGCCGCCCGGCGAGGCGCGACGGCGCCAAGCCGCAGGCCTCGACATAGGTCGAGACCCCGAGCCCGCGCAGCTTGCCGGACGAGGCGGAGGCCGCCTTGCGGCCGGCGAAGCCGGCGTGGTCGGCTTCCACCAGCACCCGGTCGAGGCAGCCGAGCGGATCGCCCGAATCGTACTCCACCAGCACCGGCGTCTGGTACGGATAGGCCTCCGTCGGGATCATGTTGCGGCGCCGGATCTCGATCCGGTCGATCCCCATCTCCGCCGCCGCGACATCGACCAGCCGCTCGACCACGAAGGTCGCCTCCGGCCGCCCCGCCCCGCGATAGGCGTCGACCGGCACGGTGTTGGTGAAGACGACCTGCACCCGGCAGTGGATCGCGGCGATCCGGTAGACGCCGGACAGCAGCGGCCCGTAGAGGTTGGTCGGGATATTGGGGCCGAAGGTCGAGAGATAGCCGCCCATATTGGCCAGCGTCGACACCCGCAGCCCGAGGAACATGCCGTTCTCGTCGAGCGCCAGCTCGGCTTCGGTGACGTGGTCGCGGCCGTGGCGGTCGGACATGAAGCCTTCGGAGCGCTCCGCCACCCATTTCACCGGCCGGCCGACCCTGGCGGCCGCCCAGGTGACGACGGCCTCCTCGCCATAGTGGAACTGCTTGGTGCCGAAACCGCCGCCGACATCCGGCGCCACCACCCGCAGCTTGTGCTGCGGGATACCGAGCACGAAGCTGCCCATCAGCAGCCGCACGACATGCGGGAACTGGCTGGTGGTCCACAGCGTGTGCTGGCTGGTAGCGGCATTGTATTCGGCGACTGCGGCACGCGGCTCCATCGGGTTGCCGATCAGGCGGTTGTTCACCAGGCTGATATGGGCGACATGGGCTGCCGCGGCGAAGGCCGCTTCGGTCGCGGCCGCATCGCCCAGCGCCCAGTCGCAGCAGAGGTTGCCCGGCACGTCGTCGAACAGCTGCGGCGCGCCCGGCTTCACCGCGTCGAGCACGCCGGCGACGGCCGGAAGCGTGTCGTAGTCGACCGCGATCGCCTCGGCGCCGGCGCAGGCCTGCTCGACCGTCTCCGCCACGACGAACGCCACCATGTCGCCGACGAAGCGGACCCTGCCATCGGCGAGCAGCGGGAATGGCGGCTCCTTCATCGGCTTGCCGTCCTGGCCGGTGATGCCCCAGCCGCAGGGCAGCGAGCCGACGCCGGCCGCCCGGAGGTCCGCCGCGGTGTAGACGCCGAGAACACCGGGCGAGGCGGACGCCGCCGAGACGTCGATGCTCCTGATGATCGCGTGGGCATGCGGCGATCGCAGAAACACGCCGGCCGTCATTCCCGGCAGCTTGATGTCGGCCACGTACCGGCCCTTGCCGGTGATGAAGCGCTGGTCTTCCTTGCGCAGCGGCGCGGCCCCGATCCCGATGACCTTGCCCATGCTCACTCTCCTGCCGGCGCCGGGTGCATCGCCGCGGCGCCGGCGATGACGGAGGCGACGATGTTCTGGTAGCCGGTGCAGCGGCAGATGTTGCCGACCAGCCAGGCCCGCACCTGGCCTTCCGTCGGCGCCGGATGGCGACGGGCGAGGTCGACCGCGCTCATGATCATGCCGGGCGTGCAGAAGCCGCATTGCAGGCCGTGGTGCTCATGGAAGGCGCGCTGCATCGGGTGCAGGCCCTCCGGTCCCGCCAGCCCCTCGATGGTGACCAGGTCGGCGCCGTCCGCGGAGACCGCGAGGACGGTGCAGCTCTTCACCGAGGCGCCGTTCAGATGGATCATGCAGGCGCCGCACTGGCTGGTGTCGCAGCCGATATGGGTTCCGGTCAGGCCGAGCCGTTCGCGCAGCAGCTCCACAGGAGGAGATGCGGCTCGACCTCGATATCGAGCGGCCGGCCGTTGAGGGTGAAGCGGATCTGCATCGGCGTCTCCATGGCAGGCGTCACGACAGAAGGCGGGCGCGCTCGACGCGCCAGGTGGCGAGCACGACCTCGCCGACATCGACCGGGTTCTCGAAGAAGCGCCGCTCCGGCACATAGGCGACGAATTCGGTGCCGCCGGCGGCATCGAGCATGACCTTGACGAAGGAACCCTGATACTCGACGGCGCAGACCCGGCTGGCCAGTGCCGTGACGTCCGCGGGCAGCGGGGTTCCCGGCCGGACCAGCTCGATGTCGTCGCGCCGCACGGCCACGTCGATCCGCTCGCCGGCCGCGACCCGCCGCCCGGCCGACAGCGGCACCTCGATCTCCGACGCGTCCAGGGCCGCGACCCGCATCTTGCTGCCGTTCACCGTCTGCACGCGCCCCGACAGCACGTTCTGCCCGCCGAGGAATTCCGCGACATAGCGGTCGGTCGGGGCGGCATAGACCTCCCGCGCGGCGCCGGCCTGCTTGATGCGCCCCTTCTCCATCACCACCACGACATCGGCGAGCGCGATGGCCTCGAGCTGGGTGTGGGTCACATGGACGAAGGTGATGCCGAGTTCGCGCTGCATCCGCCGCAGCTCCTGCCGCATCTGCACGCGCAGCTGCTCGTCGAGGGCCGAGAGCGGCTCGTCGAGCAGCAGGACCCTCGGCTCGGTGATCGCGGCACGGGCGAGCGCCACGCGCTGCTGCTGGCCGCCGGAAAGCTGCGCCGGCAGCCGGTCGGCCAGCTCGCCGAGCCGCACCTTCTCGATCATGGCCTCGGCGGCGTCACGGCGGGCCGCCCGCGACAGGCCCCGCACCCTGAGGGCAAAGGCGATGTTGTCGCGCACGTTCAGATGGGGGAACAGCGCGTAGGACTGGAACATCATCGCCGTGCGCCGCGCGATCGGCGGCAGCCCGACGACATTCTCGCCCCCGATCAGGATCTCGCCATCCGTCGGTTCCTCATGGCCGGCGATCATCCGCAGGATGGTCGTCTTGCCGCAGCCGGACGGCCCGAGAAAGCAGCAATAGGCGCCATCGGGGATCTTCAGGTTGACGCCGTCGACCGCCAATGTGCCGCCGTCGAAGGACTTGCACACGCCGGCAAGCTCGATATGTCCACGCCCGACGATCATGCGTCCGTCCTTCCGCGGCTGGGTGGCATCCGCCGCCTCTGGATCAGGGCGATCGCGGTCAGGCCCGCGCCGATGATCAGGAAGGAGACGATCGTGGTGACCGTGCCGAGCGCGTAGAGCGACGGCGAGGTCACGTTGAGCGTCATGCTCCAGATCTCGAGCGGCAGGGTGTTGAGGGTGCCGGCCGTCTGCAGGGTACGGGCGAACTCGTCATAGGACAGCGTGAAGCCGAACAGCGCGACCGCGACCAGCCCGGGGGCGAGGATCGGCACGATGACGAGGCGGATGGTCTGCAGCGGCGATGCGCCGAGGTCGCGCGCCGCCTCTTCCCAGGCCCGGTCGAAGCGCGACATGACCGCGAACATCACCAGCACGCCGAAGGGCAGCGTCCAGGACAGCTGCGCCCCGAGCGCGGCGGTGTACCAGGTCGCCTCGATGCCCAGGAGGGTGAAGATCAGGCCGGTGCCGATGCCGAGCACGAGGCCGGGCGCGACCAGGCTGCCGATCATCAGATAGAACACCGCCGTGTCGCCCGCGAAGCGGCGGCGGAACGCCAGGCCGGCGAGGAACGAGACCACGACCGTGATCGCGGTGACGAGCGCGGCAAGCCGGATCGACCGGTCGAAGGCGCCCTTGACGTCCCCCGTGCGGGCCTGCGTGAACAGGTCGATGAACCAGTACAGCGACACGCCCCGCATCGGGAAGACCAGGCCGCCGCGGACGTCCTGGAACGACAGGATGTAGATGCACAGCATCGGCCCGTAGAGCGCCGCGACGTAGAAGGCGAAGACGCCGGCCAGGACCCAGAAGGTCCACGGCCTGCCGCCGCCGCGGCCCATGGCCCTGCCCGATGCGGCGGCGCTCATCGGGTGATCTCCCGGCGGATGTCGACCGTCCGCAGGATCAGCCCGATCACCGCGACGAGCACCACGGTGAGCAGCACCGCGGCGGCCGCGGCGGACGGGTATTGCAGCACCGATATGTCCTCGTAGAACGCCCCGACCACCGAGGCCGAGCCGCCGCCGGACATCACCTTCACCACGAAGAAGTCGCCCATCACGATCGAGACGACGAAGATCGAGCCGAGGGCGATGCCGCTCTTCGACATCGGCACAATCACCAGTCGCATGATGTCGAAACGGCTCGCCCCGGCGTCCAGGGCGGCTTCGAGCACCCGGCGGTCGATCCGCGCCATGGCGTTGAAGATCGGCACGATCATGAAGATCGTGAGCTGATGGACATAGGCCACGACCACGGCGAAGCCCGAGAACAGCAGGAATTCGAGCGGCTGATCGACGATCCCGGCGCGCATCAGGACCATGTTGACGAGCCCTTCCTTCCCGAGCAGCGGGATCCAGGAGATCATGCGGATGATGTTGGACGTCCAGAACGGCACCGTGCAGAGCAGGAACAGGCCGATGGCCAGCAGCTTGCTGCGGATGTGGAAGGCCAGGAAATAGGCCACGGAGAAGCCGAGGAGCAGCGAGAAGAACCAGGTGAGGACGGTGAACTTCACCGTCTCGTAGTAGAGGTTGAAGGTGAGCCCGGACGACAGCTGGTCGGCATAGTTCGAAAGGGTGAAGCCCGGCAGGATGCCGCCGAAGCCGTCGGTCTCGAACACGCTCGCCGCCAGCACCATCAGGATCGGCGCCACGAAGAACGGCACCAGCACCAGGACCAGCGGGGCGACGAGCAGCCAGCCGGTCAGGCTGCGCGCGGCAGCGGAAGGCATCATGGGACCTCCGGCAATGAGGGAGACCGGCACCGGCCGGCCGGACGGGCTCAGGCGACCTTGAAGTCGTTCCAGCGCTTGTTCATGTAGCCGGCCTCGTCCATCAGCGTGTTCCAGCAGGAGATGTTGGTCACACGGTCGAGGAACGAGCCGCCGTCCCGTCTGACGCCGGGCTGCTCCATCGGAATGCCATAGGGATCCTTGATCACCTCGGGGGCCGGCTTGCCCTCGTACCAGTACTGCCATTCGGCGTCGCTGAGGAACGTCTTCGCCGTCGACGGGACCGGGCTGTAATAGCCGTAGCGAGCCACGAAGCCGCCCTGCCAGCCGGACAGGTACCAGTTGAGATATTCGTAGGCCGCGTCGAGCTTCTTGCCCGAGAGGTGCTTCATCAGCGCCATGCCGTTGCACCAGCCGCGATACCCTTCCTTGCCGTCCTTCACATTGACGGGTGCATAGACGCAGGGGATGTCCTTGACCCGGACCGCGGCGACGGCCGGCGACCACATCGACTGGATGATCACCTCGCCGGCGGCCATCAGCTGCACCGACTGGTCGAAGGTCGTCCAGGTGGCCCGGAAATGGCCGGCCCGCTTCAGCTCGATCAGCTTGTCGATCGTGAAGTCGATCTCAGCCTTGGTCATGTTCCCCTTGTTGCCATAGGCGATCAGCCCGGCGCTCTCGAAGCACAGCGCGGCGTCCATGATGCCGATGGCGGGGACGTCCAGGATGGCCGCCTTGCCCTTGAACTTCGGGTCGATGAGGTCCCGCCACGCGGTGACCTCGTGGCCGACGAGGTCCGGCCGATAGCCGATCGAATCCGCGTTGTACACCTGGGGCAGGAAGGTCGCCCATTCGGTGACGCCCTCATGCAGCTCGGTCGCCGCCGGCGTCTCGATATACATCGCCTCGTATGGCGAAATGCCCTGGCGCGGGATCTTGTGCCCTTCGATCCCGCCCTTGGTGAAGATCGGCAGGATGTTGCTGAACTCCTTGATCTTCTTGACCTCGATGCCCTGGGTCACGCCCCGCCTGGTCGCGAGCTTGGCCTGCCAGCCCTCGACGTCGGCGATGTCGACCGTGTTCGGCTGGGTGATGAAGCGGTTGATCGCGGCGGAGGTGTCGAGATTCTGCATCGTCACCTTGAAGCCGAGATCCTTCGCCGCCTGATCGCCGATCGCCTTGACCACCGAGTAGGACACGCCGACATGGCGCAGTTCGATGTCCTTGATCTCCTGCGCCCAGATCGTCGGGAAGCCCCGGACCGCGCCGGACCCGACCGCGGCTCCGGCGGCCGCCGCGCCGGCCTTCAGGAGCGAGCGCAGCGACAGCCCGTTCGCCGCCGGCTTCCGCTCCTTGTGATCCCTGCCATTCCCGGACATCTCGGCCCCTCCGTCATAGATCTGCGCTGATCAGTCGCCAATCGCACCGCATGCTTCAATCTGATCAACACAGTAGTGGCCGGACAATTATTGGCAAATTTGTAGTTTAAATATTGCTCATAAGTCCGCCTTATGCCGCGACGGCTGACACGGCTGGCATTCGGGGCGCCGAGGCCATCGGGCCGCCATGGGCCTCGATCACCCGCTGTCGAAGATCGTTCATCTTGCTCGGTTCAATCCGTATCTTCGGTCAGCTGTCCAGGAACGTGCGGCAATGCGCGACGAACAGCTCCGGATACTGGAACAGCGCGCCGTGACCGGAGTCCGGATAGAGGATGAGATGCGCCCGCTTCATCGCCTTGAACATGGTGTAGGCGTTGATGCTGGGGAACATCGTGTCGTCGCTGCCGTGGACGATCAGCGTGGGCTGCCCGATGGCGCGGAGGGTCCGGTCGCCTTCGTCCTGGCGGGCGCACCAGCCGATGATCGCCTTGGCCTGGGGCTGGCTGACATCGTCCCCGCTGTCCGGATCCCGGTCCTGCGAGCGCGCCGCGGCCCGCGCGACGAAGGCCTTCCCGGCGCTCTGGCTGGCCTCGGACGGCGTGAAGAACAGCGGCAGCCGGACATCCGCCGCGCCGCGGGAGAATGCATCCTCCACGACCGCCAGCAGATGCTCCTCCCCGCCCCGGGGCGCCGCCCCGGCGACGATGATCTTTCGGACCAGGCCGGGGCGTTCGGCCGCGAGGATCTGTGCAAGCATGCCGCCCAGGGAGAAGCCGAGAAGATCGGCTTGCTCGAGCCCGAGGGCATTGATGAAGCTTTCCGCATCCGCCGCCATCTGCTCGACGCTGTCCGGTGTGACACCCGTCGACGAGCCAACGCCGGCATTGTTGAAGACGATGACCGGCCGCATCTCCGCCAGCCCGTTCACCACCGCCGGATCCCAGGACTCGATGGTGCCGGTGAAATGCTGCAGGAAGACGAGGGGCGTTCCCCTTGCCGGGCCGAGGCGCCTGAAGCCGAAGCGAATGCCGCCGGCTTCGACGAACTCGGTCTTCACCGTTTCGAGTGACATAGGATTTCCCTTTGAACTGTGTGGAACGGCGCCATATGGGCCGGCCGTTCGGGCCGCGGCGGCACGACGCGGAAGCACGCGGTCTGGATGACCGAGACGTACCAGTCGACAATCGGGGCAGACAGGACGTAGATGCCATCATTCCGGCCATGGGATTGGCGAGGGGGGAGCGCGCAACCAGATACGGCGGGCGTCGTGTCCAGGAGGAATCATGAGAGTTGGCTTGGTTCTGTGCCCGAGCTTCCAGGCCGTCTGCTTCGGCGCGGTCGCGGCCTTCGACGTGGCCAACAAGCATGCGGGAGAGAAGGTCTACGACGTCCGCGTGCTGTCGGAGGATGGCGGGCTCGTCGCCTCCTCCTCCGGGATCCAGGTCATGACGGAGCCGTTCGACCAGAGCCCCTTGGACACGCTCATCGTCGCTGCCGGGCTCGAGATCCCGACCTCGTCGCCGGGGCTGGTCCGGCTTCTCCGCGCCGCCGCCGGGGATGCGCGTCGCGTCGCGTCGATCTGCCTGGGCTCCTTCGTTCTCGGGGATGCCGGGCTGCTGAACCGGCGACGGGCGACGACGCATTGGCGCTATGCGGCGGAGCTGCAGGTCCGGTTTCCGGACTGCCGGGTCGACATGGACAAGATCTTCGTCGCGGACGGCCAGATCTGGACCTCGGCCGGCATGAGCGCCGGAATGGACCTGGTCGTCGGGATGATCGAGCGGGACCTGGGGCCGGAGCCGGCCCGCGCCGTCGCCAAAGGCATGGTCATGTACCACCGGCGGTCCGGCGGACAGTCGCAGCATTCCGCCCTGCTGGATCTCGGCGTCAGCGAGGACAGGATTCAGCGGGCGCTGACCTATGCCAGGCAGAATCTGCGCGAGAGCCTGAGCACGGAGGATCTGGCGCGTGCGGCTTGCCTGAGCCCAAGACAGTTCGCGCGCTTGTTCCGCTCGCAGACCGGAACGACCCCGGCGAAGGCGGTCGAGGCCCTGCGGATCGAGGCCGCGAAGCTGATGCTGGAGCAGAGCCGGCTGCCCATCGAGGTCGTCGCGCAGCAGTCGGGCTTCGCCAACCGCGAGCGCATGCGCCAGGCCTTCATCCGGGCGCATGGCGAGGTGCCCAGGGCGATCCGAAACGAAGCGGGCACCCTCGCCGTGCTTTAGGGACCGGGCGTCAGCTCAGCCGGATATCGGACAGATCGATCGACACCACCAGGGGCTCTTCGCTGAAGCTGCCGTCGGGCTGGCGGGCGAAGATGCGCCTCTTGGTCGGAACCCTGATGCCCGAGACATCCACATAGTCGTCGACGAGGTGGGCGCCCGGCGTGTTGCCGGCGATCTCCACGTCATAGTCGTGGCGCCTCAGCAGCCCCTCGGCATCGAAGTGCAGCGTCTGCACCGCGCTGTGCGTCGCGATGTCAGCCGGGAAGCGGACGGCGAGACGGCGCCAGAGCCCCCTGCTCGTCCGCAACGGTTCGATCTCCTCGGTCTCGACCTCCGGCCAGGCGAGCAGGAAGGGCGTGTTGAGATATGTCCACATGGCGCAGCCGGCGAAGTAGGCCAGCTGAAGCTCCGTCCACGGCGTCTGCAGCGTGTGGCCCGCGAAGCTCCTGCGAGGATCCCGAAGCTCCTCCAGCAGCGTCCCGTCCGCGGTTTCCAAAGCCACCCGCCCGGGCTCGAATACGGAATGGCGGTGCCCGGCGCCGAACGGGGCATGGGAGGCCCATTCCTTGCGCAGGTCGACCGTGACCGTGGTGCGCTCGAGGGTCTGCGGCTGCCCCTTCAACGGCCACAGCACCCCGCCCTGTTCGAGATCGGCCGTGAGCCGTTCGAATTGCCGCCAGCGCTGCAATCCGCCATGGGCTTCGATCGCGAAATCCCTGAGCCCCGTCATGACATGTTCCTCCTGCGGTGGGCCGCGACATACGACCGTACGACGTGGAGACTATGGGCTCATCGAGCGGGTGCGAACGTCGCAGATGCCTTGTTTCCGGCCAGAAGCCGCAGGGCCGCTTCGCCCTGATCGACGGATTGCACCCGATAGCGGACATCGCAGACCGGTGGCATCAAAGGGGTCCGTCACTGCGCCTCGGCTATGCTCGCCCGACAGTTGTCCGAGGCTCCAGCGGTGCCATCTACGTCCTTACCAATGCGTTCAAGGCGTCTGCCGGTTCGAGCCGGAGCGCGGCCAACTCTCGGTCCGCGCTCTCTGCGTTTGATCCGGGGCGAGGCGGAAGCACCCGCCACCCTTCGAATGCGACCAGCAAGGCCCCAACCCGGATCAGCACCATGGTATCGAACACGATCACCGGCGACATCTTGATCGGCTCAGCCTCGATCAACCCGGCCGAGCGGCCCTTGCGGGCAGTGAATCCCGCCACGGGAGACACCCTCGATCCGGCCTTCGCCTTCGCCGGCGAAGCCGAGGTCGCCCGCGCCTGCGAGCTCGCCTGGTCCGCCTTCCATGCCTACCGCCTGACCGGCCTGGAGGAGCGAGCCGGGTTCCTGGAGGCGATCGCTCGCAACATCCTCGAGCTCGGCGACACGCTGGTCGACCGGGCCGCGGCCGAGACCGGGCTGCCGAGACCCCGCATCGAGGGCGAGCGGGCGCGCACGGTGGGACAGCTGCGTCTCTTCGCCCAGGTCGTGCGAAGCGGAGAATGGCTGGACCTGCGCGTCGACCCGGCGCAGCCGGAGCGGACGCCACTGCCGCGCGCCGATCTGAGACTGCGGCAGATACCCATCGGCCCGGTCGCGGTGTTCGGGGCCAGCAACTTCCCGCTGGCCTTTTCCGTGGCGGGCGGCGACACCGCATCGGCGCTGGCGGCGGGCTGCCCCGTGGTGGTGAAGGGGCATCCGGCGCATCCCGGCACCAGCGAACTGGTCGGCCGCGCCATCCAGGCGGCGGCGAGCGAATGCGGCATGCCGGAGGGGGTGTTCTCGCTGCTCCCCGGTGCCGTCGAGACCGGCACGGCCCTGGTCAGGCACCCACACATCAAGGCGGTCGGCTTCACCGGCTCACGCGGCGGCGGGCTGGCGCTGGTCGCGGCCGCGGCGCAGCGGGCGGAGCCGATCCCGGTCTATGCCGAGATGAGCAGCGTCAATCCGGTGTTCCTCCTGCCCGCCGCCCTCGATGCGCGAGCCGAAGGAATCGCGGCCGGCTTCGTCGACTCGCTGACGCTCGGCGCCGGCCAGTTCTGCACCAACCCGGGCTTGATCTTCGCGGTCGAGGGCGCGGGTCTCGACCGCTTCCTTGCGGCGGCCGGCGCGGCACTGGGGACCCGGGAACCGGCACCGATGCTGACCGAGGGAATCCACAAGGCCTATGCCGCAGGCGTGCAGGCGCTCGAAACCAATCCTGCGGTGCGTGCCGTGGCGCGGAGCGCTTCCGGCAGCGGCGTCAACCGCAGCCCAAGTGCGCTGTTCAGCACGGATGCGCCGAGCTTCGCCGCGGATGAACGCCTGGCGCACGAGGTGTTCGGCGCCGCCGCCCTGGTCGTGCGCTGCGAGACGGCCGAGGAGATGGCGAGCGCCGCCGAGCGGCTGGAAGGCCAACTCACGGTGACGCTGCAGCTGGAGCGCGAGGACGTCGAACTGGCCCGCCGGCTGGTTCCGATCCTGGAGCAGAAGGCCGGCCGCATCCTCGCAAATGGGTGGCCCACGGGCGTTGAGGTCGGACATGCCATGGTTCATGGCGGCCCGTTCCCCGCCACCTCGGACAGCCGCACCACCTCGGTCGGAACCCTGGCCATCCGGCGCTTCCTGCGGCCGGTCTGTTACCAGGATCTTCCGCAGGAGTTGCTGCCGCCGGAACTGCGGCCGGAGATCCTGGCAACGCTGCCCCACCTCGTCGACGGCACTCGCGGATAAGACGGGTCCGCTATCTCTGGAAACGTCTGCAAGGATCAGACTCGGCTGGTTGGATTATCCGGGCGGCGGGACGCTGGCAGCTCCGCTGCCGGAGGTCGACGAGCTGGCAGAGAGCGGGGACGGCGGCGGCAGGCAAGGCGCCGCGATGTGGGACGCCATGCCGGCACGCCGCGGCCTGGCCGCGCAGAAAGGCCAGGACCTGTGCCTGCTTGCGTTGTGCTCTGGGACTTGGCAGCCCGACCTGTGCCAAGGTCGAGGTTCGCCCATCCTTCGGCGTGCCGGACTACCGGTCGGCACAATGGTGAGCCACCCCGGGATCCGCGATTCTTCCTCTCGTTTCCAGGCGCTGGCCGCCAGGCAAAGGGGCTCGGCTGACACAGCACCGCTGCCCCGTTCGCGAGAGGTGAACCCATGAAGATCGTCGTCATAGGCGGAACCGGGCTGATCGGCTCGAAGGTCGTCGCCAGGCTGACCCAGAAGGGCCACCAGGCCCTGGCCGCCGCGCCGAGCACCGGCGTCGACACCATCACCGGCCAGGGGCTGGACGAGGCGTTGACGGGCGCCGACGTGGTCGTCGACCTCGCCAACGCGCCGTCCTTCGAGGCCGGCCCGGCCATGGAGTTCTTCAAGACCGCCGGCCGGAACATCACCGCGGCCGAGGTGAAGGCCGGAGTCCGGCATCACGTCGCGCTGTCGGTCGTCGGCACCGAGCGGCTGCTGGACAGCGGCTATTTCCGTGCCAAGCTGGCGCAGGAGAGCCTGATCAAGGCGTCGCCGATCCCCTACACATTGGTCCGCGCCTGCCAGTTCTTCGAGTTCATCCGCACCATCGCCGATATCTCCATGGTGGATGGCGCCGTACGCCTGCCGCACACGCTGTTCCAGCCGATGGCGGCGCAGGATGTCGCGGCCGCGGTCGCCGAGGCGGCGCTGGCCGCGCCGGCGAACGGGATGCGGGAGGTCGCCGGGCCGGTCCCGGTCCACCTCGACGACATGATCGCCAAGGTCCTGGCCTTCGACAAGGATCCGCGCCCGGTGATCACGGATCCGGAGGCATCGTATTACGGCATCAGGGTGGATGACCGGTCGCTGATGCCCGGCCCGGACGCCCGCCTCGGCTCCACCACGATCGACTGGTGGCTCGCCAACGTTCCCCCGCCGCCGAAGAAGTAACCGGCGACCGCCAGCAAGAAAGGACACAGCGATGCTGAAGCAGCTTTGCATCGGCTTGGCCGTATTGATGGGGTTCCTGGCCGAGGCGAACGGCGTCTTCATGCTGGTTTCGCCCGAGGCCTGGTACTTCGCGGTGCCCGGCGTGACCGACACCGGTCCGTTCAACCAGCACTTCATCCGCGATATCGGCCTGATCTTCCTGTTCGTCGGCACCGCCTACCTGGTCGGTGTCATGGAGCCGCGATACCGCGTCATCTCCTGGGCGGCTCCCACCCTGTGGCTCAGCGGCCATGCCCTGTTCCACTATTGGGAGGTCGCCGTCGGCATCTGCGGACCGTCGGTGCTGATCCGCGACTTCCCGGCCGTCACCCTCCCGGCAGCTCTCGGCGTGCTCATCACCCTCTGGGCGATCGCAGACGCCCGCTCGACCAGCTTCGTCCTGAAGGAGACCTACCGATGACCCCGCGCCTGAACATCTGCCAGGTCGGCCTGCGCGCCGTCCACAAGATCGACACGCCGGCCATGGATGCCGCCTGACCGGCCAAAATCGCGCTGTAGCAAATCCCCATGAACCGGCAGTCGCGCCGCAATTCAGGTTGCGGTGGTCCGATTGCCGTTCTCTTCGAGTGGAAGCCGATGGATGCCAAAACCGTGCGGGAGACCGCCTTCGCCATGCCGCTGACCAGCCCGGCGTTTCCGCCGGGCCCGTACCGCTTCGTCGACCGCCAGTACTTCATCATCCGCTACCGCACCGACCCGGAGGCGCTGCGCCGGGTGGTGCCGGAGCCGCTGGAGATCGTCGAGCCGGTGGTCAGCTACGAGTTCATCCGCATGCCGGATTCGACCGGTTTCGGCGACTACACCGAGAGCGGCCAGGTGATCCCGGTGCGCTACCAGGGCCAGGTCGGCGGCTACACCCACCAGATGTTCCTGAACGACCACCCGCCGATCGCCGGTGGGCGCGAGCTGTGGGGCTTCCCGAAGAAGCTGGCCCAGCCGACGCTGGCGGTGGAGACCGACACCCTGGTCGGCACGCTGAACTACGGCTCGGTCCGCATCGCCACCGGCACCATGGGCTACAAGCACCGCGCCCTGGACCTCGCCGCCGAGGCCAAGGGGCTGGGCGCGCCGAAYTTCCTGCTGAAGATCATCCCGCATGTCGACGGCAGCCCGCGGATCTGCGAGCTGGTGCGCTACTACCTCGAGGACGTGACCGTGAAGGGCGCCTGGACCGGCCCGGCGGCGCTGGACCTGTATCCGCACGCCCTGGCGCCGATCGCCGAGCTGCCGGTGCTGGAGGTGCTGTCGGCCAAGCATCTGGTCGCCGACCTGACGCTCGGCCTCGGCACCGTCGTGCACGACTACCTCGCCTGATGCCGGAGATTGCCGAATGCGTGGCGTGAAACGGAAGCAGGCGCGCAGCGCCCCCGGGCCCATCGAGGTGCCGCCCTACGACGTCGTGGCCCTGGTGCTGCAGGGCGGCGGCGCCCTCGGCGCCTAYCAGGCCGGGGTCTATGAGGGGCTGCACGAGGCCGGGATCGAGCCGACCTGGCTGGCCGGCATTTCGATCGGCGCGCTCAACACCGCGATCATCGCCGGCTCGCCCGAGGCGCAGCGGGTGGACCGGCTGCGCGAGTTCTGGGAGACGATCTGCGCCGTCCCGGTCGAGTGGCCGAGCAGCGAGGGCCTGGCGGAGGCGCTGCCCTTCGCCTTCGACCTGCGCTCGGTGCACAACGCCGCGGCGGCGATGCGGGCGTTGTTCCAGGGCCAGCCSGGCTTCTTCAAGCCGCGCTTCCCGCCRCCCTACCTGTCGCCCTTCGCCGGCGATGCCGCCACCAGCTTCTACGACACCTCGCCCTTGCGCGACACGCTGCTGCGGCTGGTCGATTTCGACCGGCTGAATTCCGGCGACRTCCGGGTCAGCGTCGGCGCGGTCAATGTCCGCAGCGGCAACTTCACCTATTTCGAYACGGCSGAGCGCAAGCTGGGGCCGGAGCATTTCATGGCCTCCGGCGCCCTGCCGCCCGGCTTCCCGGCGGTCGAGATCGACGGCGAGTTCTACTGGGACGGCGGCGTGGTCTCGAACACGCCCCTGTCCTACGTGCTGTCGACCGAGCCGCGGCGCGACACGCTGACCTTCCAGGTCGATCTGTGGTCGGCCAAGGGCCGGATGCCGGACGACCTGATGGAGGTGTCGAGCCGGCAGAAGGACATCCAGTATTCCAGCCGCACCCGCGCCATCACCACCTACATGATGCAGATGCAGAAGATGCGCCGGGCGCTGCAGCGGGTGATGGACCGGCTGCCGGAGGACGCCAGGTCGGATCCGGAGATGCAGGAGATCGCCGAGCTGGCCTGCGAACGCGCCTACAACATCATCCAGCTGATCTACCAGACGAAGACCTATGAGGGCCATTCCAAGGACTATGAGTTCGGGCTGGACGCGATGCGCGAGCACTGGCAGAGCGGCCTCGACGACATCCGCCGCACCCTGGCCGATCCACGCCGGCTGGACCGGCCGTCGCCCGAGGATGGCGTGGTCAGCCACGACGTCCACCGCGCGAAATAACCCCCTTCCGTCTTCATTCCACCTCCCACAAGGAACATCACCCATGTTGAAGGGCAAGGTTGCGATCGTCACCGGATCGACCAGCGGCATCGGGCTGGGCATCGCCCGGGTGCTGACCGGCCAGGGTGCCGACATCGTGCTGAACGGCTTCGGCGACGCCGGCGAAATCGAGGCGATTCGCAGCGGTATCGAGCGCGAGCACGGGGTGCGCGCGGTCTATGACGGCGCCGACATGTCGAAGGGCGACGCGGTGCGCGGCCTGGTGGCGGCCACGGTCGAGAAGCTCGGCCGGGTCGACATCCTGGTGAACAATGCCGGCATCCAGTTCACCGCGCCGGTGGAGGAATTC